>NZ_JBEOPQ010000116.1:0-5695 GCF_040310285.1 Pseudomonas sp. HY2-MNA-CIBAN-0224
AGCTTGCCTCGCGATCTTTTGATCGTTTAAAAGATCGCGAGGCAAGCTCGCTCCTACAGTGAGTCCGAGACAAGCGAAGGGTTATACCGAGGATCAAGCGTTCTGGCGGTGCAGTTTTTCCAGCTTTTTCTTGATCCGGTCACGCTTGAGCGTAGACAAGTAATCCACGAACAGCTTGCCGTTCAGGTGGTCGCATTCGTGCTGGATGCACACGGCCAGCAGGCCATCGGCGGTCATTTCAAAAGGCTTGCCGTCACGGTCCAGCGCTTTGATTTTGACCAACTGCGGGCGGTCTACGTTTTCGTAGTAACCCGGCACCGACAGGCAGCCTTCCTGGTACTGGCCCATCTCGTCGGTCAGGGTTTCGAACTCAGGGTTGATAAACACCATCGGCGCGCTGCGGTCTTCGCTCAGGTCCATGACCACGATGCGCTTGTGCACGTTGACCTGCGTGGCCGCCAGACCAATGCCAGGCGCTTCGTACATGGTTTCAAACATGTCATCGATCAACTGACGGACTTCGTCGTCCACAACCGTCACCGGCTTGGCGATGGTACGCAGACGCGAGTCTGGGAATTCGAGGATGTTTAAAATAGCCATAAGTTTGATTGGGGCACTGTGTGAAAGATTCAAAAACGGTTGTCAGGGGGTCTTGAAGACTCGGCAACCTGTGCAAAACGTCTCCTTCAGAGAGAGCCCGCTCGGGCTCTGGCGTTTCACGCGAGCGCACATAATAAAGGGATTCAACCCCGGATGAAACGACTAGCTGCCCGGCTGCAGGTGGCGCGCGCGTCGCAGTTTGAAACCAATGGGCGCGGTCTGTGCGCAGCGTTCTACTAAGGTTGGGTTTGCCGGCGTTTTTTCAAGGCCGTACTGAGCGTTTACGCCGGCGCTTACTGACACGTGCCCAACAACTTGTTAACAGAGTTATCCACAGGTTGTCCCTGGCGTAACGCTGATGAAACAGATCAAGGATGATCCCATGTCGCAGTCTGATATTTCCCCAGCAGAGCTGGAAGCCCGCTTGCGTTTGCACCGCTTGCCCGAGGTCGGCCCACAGCGCTACCACGCCTTGTTTCGAGCCTTTGGCTCGGCCAGTTCGGCGCTCAGCGCCCCGGCCAGTGCCTGGCGGGCCTTGGGCTTGCCACCCGCCAGTAGCGAGGCCCGGCGCAACCCCGAAGTACGTGACGGTGCCAGCGCTGCAATGCGCTGGCTTGAGGGCTGCAAGCAGCATGTGTTGCTCCACGATCAGCCCGATTACCCGGCTTTATTGGCTGAAATCAAAGACCCGCCGCCTGTGTTATTTGTGGCGGGCGACCCCGGCATCCTGGAAAAACCGCAACTGGCGATGGTCGGCAGTCGGCGTGCCTCACGGCCGGGGCTGGACACCGCCGCGGCGTTTTCTAAGTGTCTGGCGGGTGCCGGTTTTGTCATCACCAGCGGGCTGGCGCTGGGCATCGACGGGGCCGCGCACCAGGCCGCACTGGACATTGGCGGGCAGACGATCGGGGTGCTCGGCACCGGCCTGCAAAAACTTTATCCACAGCGCCATCGCGCACTGGCAGACGCGATGATTGCCAACGGCAGCGCCGTGGTGTCGGAGTTCCCGCTGGACGCCGGGCCGCTGTCGGGCAACTTCCCACGGCGCAACCGAATCATCAGCGGTTTGTCGTTGGGCGTGCTGGTGGTCGAAGCCAGCGTGGCCAGCGGTTCGTTGATCACCGCCCGTCTGGCGGCGGAACAAGGGCGCGAGGTTTACGCCTTGCCGGGTTCGATCCACCACCCCGGCGCGCGCGGTTGCCATCAACTGATTCGTGACGGCGCCACCCTGGTGGAAACCGTCGAGCACATTCTCGAAGGCCTGCGCGGCTGGCGCTCGATGCCGTTATCCACAGCAGACCTGTTCACACACAGCTGTCATCCATTAGTGCAATTGTTGCAGGCAGCGCCCCACACCAGCGAAGCCCTGGCCTGCGCCAGCGGTTGGGACCTGCCCCGGCTGCTGGCGGCGTTGACCGAACTTGAACTCGACGGGCATGTGGTGCTTGAGGGCGGGCGTTGGTTTGCTCGCGCCAGCTAAGTACACTGCGCCCAGTACCTATTTGGAGACACTCAATGATCAGCACCTGGCGCGTCCAACAAGCCGCACGCGCGATTCATGCGGGCGCCGTGATCGCCTATCCCACCGAAGCCGTCTGGGGCCTGGGTTGCGACCCGTGGGATGAAGAAGCGGTCGAGCGTTTGCTGGCGATTAAATCGCGACCTGTGGATAAAGGCCTGATTCTGGTTGCCGACAACATTCACCAGTTCGACTTCCTGTTCGAAGACTTCCCCCAGGAGTGGATCGATCGCATGGCCAGTACTTGGCCTGGGCCGAACACCTGGCTGGTGCCGCATCAAGGCTTGCTGCCCGAGTGGATCACCGGCCAGCACGACACCGTGGCGTTGCGCGTGAGTGACCATCCGCTGGTGCGTGAGTTGTGTGCGTTGGTGGGGCCCATTGTTTCCACGTCTGCCAACCCGGCGGGCTTGCCGGCGGCGCGTACGCGATTAAAAGTTGAGCAGTACTTTCGTGGCCAGATCGATCACGTCTTGGGCGGCAATTTGGGCGGGCGTAAAAACCCCAGCCTGATCCGCGACCTGGCGACCGGCAAGGTCGTGCGCCCCGCCTAACCCCGCAAAATTTGTAGGAGCGAGCTTGCCTCGCGATCTTTTGAGCGTTTAAAAGATTGCGAGGCAAGGTGTGTTACGGCAACAAAATCGTCGAGCCGGTGGTGCGGCGCGAGGCCAGCTCGATGTGGGCCTTGGCCGTGTCTTTCAACGCATAGCGCTGGCTGATCTCAACCTTGATTTTGCCGGTGCGGATCATCTCAAACAGCTCGTCGGCCATTTTTTGCAGGTTCTCGGGCGTGTTGGCGTAGCCCGCCAAGGTTGGCCGGGTCACGTACAGCGAACCCTTCTGCGACAAAATCCCCAGGTTCACGCCAGTCACCGCCCCCGACGCGTTACCGAAGCTGACCATCAGCCCGCGCAGCGCCAGGCTGTCCAGCGAGGTGAGCCAGGTGTCTTTACCGACGCCGTCGTACACCACCGGGACTTTCTTGCCGCCGGTCAGTTCCAGCACGCGCTGGGCCACGTCTTCATGGCTGTAGTCGATGGTTTCCCAAGCACCCAGTGCTTTGGCGTGCGCTGCTTTTTCAGCCGAGCTGACCGTACCGATCAATTTCGCGCCCAGCGCCTTGGCCCATTGGCACGCAATCGAGCCAACGCCACCGGCAGCGGCGTGGAACAAAATGGTATCGCCCGCTTTAACCTCGTAGGTCTGGCGCAGCAAATACTGCACGGTCAGGCCCTTGAGCATCACGGCGGCTGCTTGCTCAAAGCTGATGTCGTCCGGCAGCTTCACCACATTCGCCGCCGGCAATACGTGGAACTCGCTATTCGCGCCCAGCGGGCCAGTGCCGTAAGCCACGCGGTCGCCTACGTTGACGGTGTGCACGTCACTGCCCACGGCATCCACGATGCCCGCGCCTTCATTGCCCAGGCCCGATGGCAGCTCGGGCAGCGGGTACAGGCCGCTGCGGAAATAGGTGTCGATGAAATTCAGGCCGATGGCCTGGTTACGCACGCGAACCTGTTGCGGGCCCGGCTCGGCAGGTTGGTAATCGACATACTCAAGCACTTCGGGCCCGCCGAGGGTCCGAAACTGGATACGTTTAGCCATTTGCACTGTCCTTGCTGAATTGACGAGGCCCCTATCCAACGCTTTAGCGTGATCTTCGTCAACTGCGACGATGCCGGGTGCGGTGTTATGCTAGCCGCCCTTCGCTGGCGGCCCCGCTCTGTCGCTTTGCCCGATTTAAGGTGATGTCATGACTACTCGCACCGAGGCCGTTAAAGCCTACTTGCTCGACCTGCAAGACCGTATCTGCGCCGCGCTGGAAACCGAAGATGGCGGCGCGCGCTTCATTGAAGACGCCTGGGAGCGCCCGGCAGGCGGTGGTGGGCGTACCCGCGTGATCGAAAACGGCCAGGTCATTGAAAAAGGCGGTGTGAACTTTTCCCACGTGTTTGGCAGCGGCTTGCCGCCGTCCGCCAGCGCCCATCGCCCTGAACTGGCGGGCCGTGGCTTTGAAGCCCTGGGCGTGTCGCTGGTGATCCACCCGCACAACCCGCATGTGCCGACGTCCCACGCCAACGTGCGGTTTTTCATCGCCGAAAAAGAAGGCGAAGAGCCGGTCTGGTGGTTTGGTGGCGGCTTCGACCTCACGCCCTACTACGGCGTTGAAGAAGACTGCGTGCACTGGCACCGCGTGGCCGAGCAAGCCTGCGCACCGTTCGGCGCCGACGTGTACCCGCGCTACAAAGCCTGGTGCGACCGCTACTTCCACATCAAGCACCGCAACGAGCCGCGTGGCATTGGCGGCCTGTTCTTCGATGACCTGAACGAATGGGATTTCGACACCTGCTTCGCTTTTGTTCGCGCCATCGGCGATGCCTTTATCGATGCCTACCTGCCGATTGTGCAGCGCCGCAAGGCCGACGCTTACACGGCCCAGCAGCGTGAATTCCAGGAATATCGCCGGGGCCGCTACGTTGAATTCAACCTGGTGCACGACCGTGGCACCCTGTTCGGCCTGCAATCGGGCGGGCGTACCGAATCGATCCTGATGTCGCTGCCGCCCCACGTACGCTGGGGCTATGACTGGAAAGTGGCGCCTGGTACCGAAGAGGCGCGGCTGACTGAGTACTTTCTGCAAGACCGCGACTGGTTAGCCAACGCCTGACATTGCCCGAGGAGCTTGCCTGATGGACCGTTACGTCGTTTTTGGTAACCCGATCGCCCACAGCAAATCGCCGGTGCTGCACCGCCTGTTTGCCGAGCAAACCGGGCAATCGATGCAGTACGACACGTTGCTCGCGCCGCTGGATGATTTTGGCGGCAGCGCGTTGGCGTTTTTCCAGCAAGGCCGCGGGGCCAACGTCACCGTGCCGTTCAAGGAAGACGCCTACCGCCTGGCCAACAGCCTGACCGCCCGTGCGCAACGGGCGGGCGCGGTAAACACCCTGAGCAAACTGGCTGACGGCACGCTGCTGGGCGAAAACACCGATGGCGCGGGGCTGGTGCGCGACCTGACGGTTAACGCGGGCTTCAGCCTCAAGGGCAAACGCATCCTCATTCTTGGTGCGGGTGGCGCAGTACGCGGTGCGCTGGAACCGATTTTGGCCGAAGGCCCGGCCTCGGTGACCATCGCCAATCGCACGGTCGAAAAGGCAGAAGTGCTGGTTGAGCTGTTCAGCGACCTGGGGCCGGTGGCGGCCAGTGGTTTTGACTGGTTAAAAGAGCCGGTCGACCTGATCATCAATGCGACGTCGGCCAGCCTGGCCGGTGAAGTGCCGCCGATTGCCAGCAGCCTGATCGAGCCGGGTCAAACCCTGTGCTACGACATGATGTACGGCAAAGCGCCGACGCCGTTTTGCCTCTGGGCCAGCGAGCATGGCGCGGGCCACATCATGGATGGCCTGGGCATGCTGGCCGAACAGGCCGCAGAAGCCTTCTACCTGTGGCGCGGCGTACGCCCGGACACCGCCCCGGCGCTGGCCGAACTGCGCCGCCTGCTGGCGCAGTAAACCCCTTGTAGGAGCGAGCTTGCCTCGCGATCTTTTGATCTTCAAAAAGATCGCGAGGCAAGCT
>NZ_JBEOPQ010000117.1:0-4757 GCF_040310285.1 Pseudomonas sp. HY2-MNA-CIBAN-0224
AGCTTGTCTCGCGATCTTTTGATGTTTTAAAAGATCGCGAGACAAGCTCGCTCCTACAGGTTTTTTCGTTAGATCAGACCGAACAGCACGACCGGCATGCCGACGTACATCGCCAAAGGCGGGATGACGTAGCTTTGCAGCAACTGGATGACCATGAACGCCAGAATCGGCGAGATATCCAGGCCGCCCATGCTCGGCAGCATACGGCGGAACGGTGCCAGGGCGGGCTCGGTGATCTGGTTGACCAGCTCAGCGGCCGGGCTGGCGCCGCCCGGTGCAACCCACGAAAGGATCACGCTGATGATGATGGCGAAGAAGAACACCTTCAAAAACAGCGTAAACACGCCAATCAGCGCCCAGGCCAGCAGCCCGAGGATGTTGAAGGACATGTAGCTCAGCGTCAGGACCACGGCGAAAATCACCATCTGCACCAGAATGGCCAGCACCAGCGAAGACATGTCCAGCCCGAACAGGCTCGGGATCACCCGGCGCATCGGCTTGAGCAGCGGTTGCGTGGCGCGCACGGTGAACTGGCACAGCGGGTTGTAGAAGTTGGCGCGGACCAGTTGCAGGATAAAACGCAGCAGCACGATCAGCAGGTAGAGGCTACCCAGGGTTTGAATCACAAAAATGGCAGCGCCATTAAGTCCAGACATCATGTGCTCCTTTATTGACCCAATTGTTCGGCCATTTCGGCCGAGCGGTGCGCTGCGGCACTCAATGCTTTTTCGACGATGGCTTCAAAGCCGTCAGCCTGGAAGGACTTGATCGCCGCTTCGGTGGTGCCCGCAGGTGAGGTCACCCGGCGGCGCAGCTCAGCCGCGTCGATGCCGCTGGACACGGCCATGTGGGCAGCCCCCAGCGAGGTGTGTTGCGCCAGTTGTTCGGCCACTTCACGGGGCAGGCCGAGCTTGACGCCAGCGGCGGTCATGGCTTCGATCAGCAGGAAGAAATACGCCGGGCCGCTGCCCGACACGGCGGTCACGGCGTCGATCTGTGCTTCAGTGTCGACCCATACCACGATGCCCACGGCAGACAGCAGCTCGTCGGCTTGCTGACGCTGTTCGGCGGTCACCGACTCCGTGGCGAACAGGCCGCTCACGCCCTTGCCCAGCAAGGCCGGAGTGTTTGGCATGCAGCGAACCAGCGGCTGTGCGCCGACCCAGTTCAGCAGGCTGGCGCTGGTGATACCGGCAGCTACCGACACCAACAGTTGATGCGGTTTAAGGTGCGGGCGCAGGTCCAGGCACACGGCCTTCATGGCTTGCGGTTTAACCGCAATCACGATCACGTCAGCGTCTTGCACGGCCTGCGCGTTGTCAGCGAATACCTCAATGCCGTGCTCGGCCGCGACCTTGGCCCGGGTCTCGGCGCCGGGATCGCAGGCGCGGATCTGTGCAGCATCCAGACCTTTGGCCCGCAGGCCGCCGATCAGGCTGGAAGCCATGTTTCCGGCCCCGATAAAGGCAATACGCGTTGTGCTCATAACCGATCCTTATAAAAGTTGGGCGAGTGTCTCAAGCCTGGCCGTAATCGCGGGCGCCAAACAACGCGGTGCCGATACGCACCCACGTCGCGCCTTGGGCAATGGCCGACTCCAGGTCGTGGCTCATGCCCATGGAGAGTGTATCGAGCCCCATGTTCAGGCTTTGTTGCAATGATCGTACCTTGGCAAACGCGGCGTCTTGCTCGGCGCGCACCTCGGTGGGTTCCGGAATCGCCATCAAACCGCGCAACGTCAAACGTGGCAACGCCTGGATTGCCGCCGCCAGGGCTGGCAAGTCCTCGGGCGTGCAGCCTGACTTGCTGGCCTCACCGCTGACATTGACCTGAATGCAGATATTGAGCGGCGGCAAGTCGGCCGGGCGTTGCTCCGAGAGGCGCTGGGCAATCTTCAAGCGGTCTACGGAATGCACCCACGCAAAATGCTCAGCGATCTCACGCGTCTTGTTCGATTGAATGGGGCCGATGAAGTGCCAACTCAAGGGCAGGTCGGTTAATTCGACCTGTTTGGCACGGGCTTCTTGCAGATAATTCTCGCCAAAATCGCGAATGCCGGCGGCGTACGCCTCGCGCAAGGCGGCTGCGGGTTTGGTCTTGCTGACCGCGAGTAAGTGAATGCTCGTTACATCACGTTGCACAGCCTCTGCCGCTGCACGGATACGCGCCTCAACCTGAGCAATGTTGCCTGCTATCGTGGACATTCAATTAAGCCCGCCGTTGGAAAAGTCTGCGGCATTCTACTGGAATTGGGAGGGGGTATGGATATCGCCGACCTGTTGGCGTTCAGCGTCAAACACGGGGCTTCAGACCTGCACCTGTCAGCAGGCGTCGCGCCCATGCTACGGGTGGACGGAGAAATACAACGCCGCGACCTGCCGGTGCTGACCCCGGCCGCGGTGCGTGAACTTATCCACAGCGTGATGAATAGCGCACAACGTTCAGCCTTTGAATCCGCCCACGAAGCAGATTTTTCATACGCAGTGCCCGGACTGGGACGCTTTCGGGTCAATGCCTTTGAGCAGCAGCGCGGAGCTGGAGCGGTGTTTCGCAGCATTACGGCGCAAGTCCCCAGCCTGGAAGGGTTGGGGTTGGGTGAGGTGTTTAAAGGGCTCTGTGGCCTGTCACAGGGGCTGGTACTGGTCACCGGCGCAACGGGCTCGGGCAAGAGCACCACCCTGGCCGCAATGATTGATCACATCAACGCAACTCGCCAACAGCACATCCTTACCATCGAAGACCCGATTGAGTACCTGCACGCGCCCCGCCAGTGCCTGATCAACCAGCGCGAAGTGCACCGCGACACCCACAGCGTGGCGGCGGCGCTACGGTCGGCGCTGCGTGAAGACCCGGACGTGATCATGCTCGGAGAGCTGCGCGACCTGGAGACCATCCGCTTGGCGCTGACGGCAGCAGAAACCGGGCACTTGGTGCTGGCGACGTTGCACACCGCATCAGCGGCCAAAGCCGTCGACCGCATCATTGACGTGTTCGCGGCCGATGAAAAGGCCATGGTGCGCACGATGCTGTCTGAATCACTGCAAGGCGTGATTGCGCAAACATTGGTCAAACGGGTGGGGGGAGGCCGGGTTGCGGCGCACGAAATCATGCTGGCTACGCCTGCGATTCGTAACCTGATCCGGGAAAACAAAGTGGCGCAGATGGTCTCGGCGATCCAGACCGGCGCGGCGGCAGGGATGCAGACACTGGAGATGAGCCTGAAGCGGCTGAAGGAAAACGGCTTGATAGATTAGCGCCAACCCTTGTGGGAGCGGGCTTGCTCGCGATTGGATCAATGCGGTTAATAGATAAACCGCGTTGTCCGCATCGCGAGCAAGCCCGCTCCCACAGGGTTTAGCGCTGAGCGACCCGCAGGGTCTCTTTAGGCAGCACGCGCTTGGCAACCACGTAGTGGCTCTGCCAGTAAGGCTTTTTCAGGGTGTCGATGGTCACCGACTTGCCGCGGCGCGGCGCGTGGATAAACCGGTCGTTGCCCAGATAAATGGCGACGTGGTTGACCGTGCGGCTCTTGATGTTAAAAAACAGCAAGTCGCCCGGCTTCAAATCCTTGCGTTCCACTTTTTGCCCATGGCCGCTGGCCATTTCGCTGGAACTGCGCGGCAAATTAACGGCTTTTACGTCGTTAAACGCATATTTCACCAAACCGCTGCAATCAAACCCTTTACTTGGGCTGCTACCGCCCCAACGATAAGGAGTACCCAACACATTCACGGCACGGCTCAGTACGGCACTGCTTTGCTTGTTGGCGGCAGCCAATGAAGCAGTGGCAATTTTGCCGGGGGCCTTGCGGTGGGCTTTACTCGCTATTGGGCGTGATACAGCCTTGGTTTTGCTGTTAGTGGCAACATAAGGCGCACTCGCAGATGACTTTGCGGTGTAGCCAGTGAAGCCGGACGGAAGATGTTGCTCACGGTTGGTGGCGTGGGCGGCCAGTGGCATTAAAAGGCAAATGGTTAGCCATGTCTTGAATAAAGGACGCATTCGGCAGGGCTCAATGGTTATTAGCGCGAAACTTTATAACAGCTTTTTTGTCCTTTCTCAGGCCGTTTGTCGACTCGACTTGAGGGTCAAAAGGGCGTAAGGCGGTGACAAATTGTCACAGGAAAACGGTACAGGTCAGGTAGGACAAGGCTTTGAGCGTTTTTTTGTAAGACACTTTTACCTGTTACGAGACAGTAAAAAAGTCACAAAAAAAATCAGAAATTTTTTCTATCACTGGCAAAGAGGGCATTTATGAGCGGCTATCGAGACGCAACACAGCATGATACCCACAGCAAGGTGCTGGGTTATTTGCTCTGGATTTTTGGTTTCTTGGGGGCGCACCGCTTCTATTACGGCAAGCCGGTGACCGGGACTATCTGGTTTTTCACGTTTGGTTTGTTGGGGATCGGCTGGCTGATCGACTTGTTCCTGATCCCGAGCATGGACCGTGAAGCCGACCTGCGCTTTACCGCGGGGAGCACGGACTACAACGTGGCGTGGATCCTGCTGACGTTCCTGGGTGTGTTTGGCGTGCACCGCATGTACATGGGCAAGTGGATCACCGGGATCCTCTACCTGCTGACGGGCGGTTTCTTCCTGATTGGCGTGCTGTATGACTTCTGGACCTTGAATGACCAGATCTCGATTGAGAACGCTGATCGTCGGTAAAGTCAAAAGCCCCTCACCCTAGCCCTCTCCCTGTATGGACCGGGGACATCGCGAACACTTTGTTCGGAGACATAGCGAACAGTTAA
>NZ_JBEOPQ010000118.1:0-4746 GCF_040310285.1 Pseudomonas sp. HY2-MNA-CIBAN-0224
CCACCGACCGATTACGAACGGGCGATGGCGTGGAAACAACCTATCGAGGTGTCCGGAATTAGTTGACCACTACAGACTCCGAACATTGTGTTCGCTATGTCCCCGGTCCATACACTCCCGGAGGGAGAGGGAGCTTTACCGAGGTGTTCTCAGGTTCAGTACATGGCTGCAGGCCGCAGAACCTCTACAACATCCCCCAATCAGTTCCTTCTCCCTCCGGGAGAGGGAGCTTTACCGAAGTGTTCTCAGGTTCAGTACATGGCTTGCAGGCCGCAGAACCTCTACAACATCCCCCAATCGGTTCCTTCTCCCTCCGGGAGAGGGCCAGGGTGAGGGCAAGGCATCATGCGGTCTTACTTCTGCGAGCCGTCGTCATGCTGCAAGTTGGCCTGGGTCAGGTTGCAGCCCGCCGGCACGCTGCGGGTGAGCCAGACGTTGCCGCCAATCGTCGAGCCTTTGCCAATGGTGATGCGCCCCAGAATGGTCGCGCCGGCATAGATCACTACGTCGTCTTCTACGATCGGGTGGCGCGGGTGGCCTTTTTGCAGTTGGCCCGATTCGTCCGCCGGGAAACGTTTGGCGCCCAAGGTCACTGCTTGGTAGATACGTACACGTTCGCCGATGATCGCGGTTTCTCCGATCACCACGCCCGTACCGTGGTCGATAAAGAAGCTGCGACCAATCTGCGCGCCCGGGTGAATATCAATACCGGTGGACGAATGCGCGATTTCCGCGCTGATGCGGGCCAGCAAGGGCAGGCCAGCGCGGTACATGTGGTGCGCCAGGCGATGGTGAATCACCGCCAGAATCCCCGGATAGCACAGCAAGACTTCGTCGACACTGCGCGCCGCCGGGTCGCCGTGGTAGGCGGCCAGCACGTCGGTGTCGAGGATGCTGCGCAGGCGCGGCAAGGCCAGGGCAAAGTCCTGGATCAACACGGTCGCCGTCTCGTCCACGCCCGCATCCGGCAACCCGGCCTGACGCGCCGCGTAACGCAGCTCAAGCCGCGCCTGGGCCAGCAGCGCGTTGAGCGCTACGTCGAGGGTGTGGCCCACGTAAAAATCTTCGCTCTCTTCGCGAAGGTCGACCGGGCCCAGGCGCATCGGGAACAACGCGCCGCACAGGGCCTCAAGGATCTCGGCCATCGCGGCGCGTGAAGGCAGCTCGCGGCCGCCCAGTTCGCCGCTGACACGGCCGTTTTGCGAACGCCACTGGTTACGGGCCGTGCGCAATTGGCCGACGATGGTTTGCAACTGCCAAGGGTTGGAACGTTCACTCACGCTGAATTCTCCGCGCGCTGGGGGGCTGATTGATCAGCCGCGAATGGGCAATGATTTTTACGGTATCAAACTGTTTCGGGCTTAGCCAATTAACGCGTGCGTCGACGCCAGATTCGCCAGCCCACGAACATCAGCACCAACACGCTCAACGCCGCCGCCAGCGCCACGGTCAAGCCGTTATAACTGAGCAGCGGTTTCTCGATACGCACATAACCGGGCTTGGCAAACAAATGGCGCAACGCCGTGTTGGCTTGCTCAAGTGTCACCGCTTGCAAGCGTTTGGACGGGTCGGCAAACCGGCCGCCGTCGTAGTCGCCCAAGGCGCTCCAGTAGTAATCAGCCAAAGCGCTGTTGCCCTGCACAGCCCAGGCCTGGCGCGCCACGGCGGCGTTTTTGAGGCGGGCAAAGGTCTGCGGGTCGAGGCCGTCCTTGAGCAAACGTTGTTTGAGTTCGCCCATCACCTGTTGAGCCTTGGCCACGTCATCGCGGGCGAGGTCGGCGTTGAGACTTAAAAAGCTCACGCCGCCGAAGACTTCGCGCTCGGCCCAGGGCCCGTAAGACAACCCGTGCTTGAGCCGCAGCTCGCTGTACAACGACCACTCCAGGTAATCGCGCAGCAGGTCCCAGGTTTCATCGTACTGGTCGTCGATCACCGGCTCCGGCAGCAACCAATGCAGTTTGGCCGTCTCGCCGACCACACCGCGCACCAATGTGCGCTCGGTGTCGGCCTTGGCTTCGATGGCGGGCAGCGGCAGGTGCTCGCTGGGGTCGACCGGTTCGAGTGCGCCGTAGGTGCGCTCCAGATACGCCGGCAGCAGGCGGTCGAGGTCGCCAACCATGATCAGGGTCATGTTGTTGGGGGCGTACCACGTGTTGCGCACCGCTTCGAGTTGTTGGCGCGTGAGGTCATGTACCTCGGCGCGTTCGGCGCATTTGAGGCCCAACTCCACCGCCAACTGGTTGCTGGCGCTGTGCCCGAGGTCCTGGCGGTCCAGCCAGCGTTGCAGGTGCGAATAGTGGCCGCCGTCTTCGCGCTCAACCACTTGCTTGGCCTCGCTGATACGCTGGTCGTTCAGTTGCGTGCGGGTCAGCAGGCTCAGCAGCAGGTCGAGGATTTTGCGCTGGTTTTTCGCCGGGGCTTCGATCACAAAGGTGGTGTCGGCATTGCTGGTGTAGGCGTTCCATTCGCCGCCCAGCGCTTGCATGCGCTCTTCCAGGCCGCCTTCGCCGCTGTCGTCGACGCCGCTGAACAATAAATGCTCCAGCAGGTGAGGCAACTGTTGATCGGCGCAACTGAAGTCATCCATGCCCACGCCGACCACCAAGCGAATGGACACATGGCCGCGCTCGTAGCCGGGCTTGAGGATCAGTTGCAAGCCGTTAGGCAGTTGATAGCCCTCTACGCTAAAGCGGTCGAGGGCAAAACTCTGAGCTGCTCCCAGCAGCACGCAGATAAACAGCAGGCAACGCATAAAAATCCCTGGATCTCTGAATCCGTTTTGAGAGGGCGAGTGGCGCAGCGTGTCAGTCTGTGCAGGTTAGACGCTGCTTACAGACTGACAACACGGTCGCGTGCAACGTTCAGGGTGAATGCAGGGTATCGGCGTTGTCTTCAGGTTCCAGGGCGCCGGTATCACTGTTTTCCAGCACCACGTAGGCGCTGCCGCAAAACAGTGAGTTCAGGCGCTGCATGTCGGCGATCAGTTCCAGATGCACGGAGCTGGTTTCGATGCTTTGGGTGATTTTCTGTTGCAAACGGTTCACGTGAGCGTGGGCCAGGCGCCGCTCTTGTGCGCGAAAGCGGCGTTTTTCGCGCAGCAGTTGGCGGGCAATCTGTGGGTCCGAGTTCAGGAACACCGTGAGGCCCAGGCGCAGGTTCTCGATGAGCTGGGTTTGCAGGTCTACCAGCTCTTCAAGCCCGGTGGCCGAAAACGAACGGCGTTGCGAGGTTTTCTGCTGCTGGACTTTGCGCAGCATGCGCTCGATCAGGTCGCTGGCCAGTTTGAGGTTGATCGCCAGTTCGATGATCTCGGCCCAGCGGCGACTGTCGTGTTCGCCCAGGTCTTCGCGGGGCATTTGCGCCAGGTACAGTTTGACCGCGCTGTAGAGCACTTCGACGTCATCGCTGAGGGTGCGCATTGCTTGCGTCATCGAGGTTTGCTTGCCGCGCAGAACGTCGAGCATATTGACCAACATGGTGTCGATCAGGTCGCCAATGCGCAGGGTTTCGCGCACGGCGTTGGTCAGCGCCAGGGTGGGCGTGTCGAGTGCTGCAGGGTCGAGGTGGCGTGGGGTGATGCTGCCGTTGGCGATGTCGCGCTCGGGCAATAGCCGGGCACACAGCCGTGCCATGAGGCCGATGGTGGGCAGCATCAAGAAGCAGCGCGTGGTGTTGTAGAGCAGGTGGAAGCCGATGACCAGCTCTTGCGGCCTGAAGTTAAGACTGTCCATCCAGTCCACCAGCGGCGTGAGCACCGGCATGATCAACAGCAAGCCGATCAGTTTGTAGAGCAGGCTGCCGAGGGCCACCTGCCGCCCCGCCGTGTTTTGCATGCTGGTGCTGAGAAACGCCAGCACGCCGCTGCCGATGTTGGCGCCGATCACCAGGCCAACGGCCACGGGCAGGCTGATCACGCTGGCGCCGGCCAGGGTCGCGGTGAGCAGCACGGCGGCCAGGCTGGAGTACGAGACCATCGCAAACACCGCGCCGACCAGTGCATCGAGCAGCAAGTCGCCGGTTAACGAGGCAAAAATCACCTTCACCCCTTGGGCATGGGTGATGGGCGAGGCGGCTTCGACGATCAGTTGCAGCGCCAGAATAATCAGGCCCAGGCCAATCCCGACGCGGCCCAGTTGCCCGGCGCGGGTTTGTTTGCGTGACAGGAAGAAGATCACACCCAAAAAAATCAGCAGCGGTGACAGCCACGACAAATCGAAGGTCAGCACCCGTGCCATCAGCGCGGTCCCGACGTCGGCCCCGAGCATGGTTGCCAGCGCGGGTGTGAGCGTCATCAGGCCCTGGCCGACAAAGGAGGTCACCAGCAGGGCGGTGGCGTTGCTGCTTTGCACCATGGCGGTGACGATGATACCGGCGATAAACGCGAGTATCGGTCTGGACACGTTTTGCCCGATGACATGGCGCAAGTTGGTGCCGTAAACCCGCAAGATACCGGTTCGCACGATATGCGTGCCCCAGATCAGCAGGGTCACGGCAGAGAGAAGATTGAGCAGGGTCAGCATGCTGGCTCCCTGTGGTCGATACTTTGGAGGATCAGATAGCTGTAGGCCGTTCTTACAGATGTTTCTTAAGCTGTAGTCGGCAATTGAGCAGAACGCCAGCATCGCACAGCTGGCGGTGTGTTGAAACATTTGTGAAACATTTGCCGGATGAGCGCTGCATGTGCCCTCAACTGTAGGAGCGAGCTTGCTCGCGATCTTTTGATCGTTAAAAGATCGCGAGCAAGCT
>NZ_JBEOPQ010000119.1:0-4561 GCF_040310285.1 Pseudomonas sp. HY2-MNA-CIBAN-0224
AGATCGGTTGAATCCCTGGCTTTTCCTCGCGATCTTTTAGAAAGATCAAAAGATCGCGAGGCAAGCTCGCTCCTACAGAGTTGAAAGGCTACTTCACAACTTTGCCTACGCCACGGCCGCGTGGGTCGGAGGCGGTTTCCAGGGCGGTGCCGTTAACGCGGATGGCCTGGATGTCGCCCATGTTCCAGCCCTGATCTTCCAGGGTGTAGCCCATAGCTTTGAGCTCATCCGCGACTTTGCCGGTCAGCGGTGCGTAAGCGTCGTAGTAGATGGTGTCTTTAGGCAACAACTGGTGATGCACGCGCTGCGCCGCCACGGCTTTTTCCAGCGGCAGGTCGTAGTCGTAGATGTTGTTCAGCACCTGAAAGATCGAGGTAAAGATCCGCGAACCGCCCGGCGTGCCGAGTACCAGTGTGACCTTGCCATCGCGTGTGACCAGGCTTGGGCTCATCGACGACAACATACGTTTGCCCGGCTCGATGGCGTTGGCATTACCGCCCACCACACCAAAAGCGTTGGCCACGCCCGGCTTGGAGCTAAAGTCGTCCATTTCATCGTTGAGCAAGAAACCCGCGCCTTTAACCACAACGCCGCTGCCGTAATCCCAGTTAAGCGTGTAGGTGTTGCTCACGGCGTTGCCGTCTTTATCGACGATGGAGAAGTGTGTGGTCTGATGCGGTTCCAGACCCGGTTTGACCTTGGCGGTTTCGGAAATCGCTTTCGGGTTCACTTCTTTCGCACGCTTGGCGATGTACGCCGGGTCAGTCAGCTCAGCCACCGGCATTTTGCCGAAGTCCGGGTCGCCCAGGTAATCGGCACGGTCAGCAAACACGCGCTTTTCGATTTCCGCCAGCAGGTGAATGTACGGGGCCGAGTTCAGCTCCACACCTTTAAAGTCTGCCGCGCGGTCTTCTTTAATGCCGATCAGTTGCGCCAAGGCGATGCCGCCCGAACTTGGCAGCGGTGCGGTGTACAAGGTGTTGCCACGGAAATCGACACGCATCGGCTCACGCCAGCTGACCTTGTAGTCATTGAGGTCTTCTTTGGTGATCAGGCCTTTGTCTTTTTGCATTTGCGCGACCAGCAGGTCGGCAGTTTCACCGTGGTAGAACTCTTTGGCGCCTTTATCAGCGATGCGCTCCAGGGTCTTGGCCAGTTCTGGCTGCTTGAAGGTTTCGCCCGGCTTCATCGTGCCGAAGTAATCGCCGAAGTTGGTGGTGCCGTTAAACAGCGCCAGCGCATCTTCGCGGTACTGGAATTGCTGGTCGGCCACCTTGAAACCATTTTTTGCATAACCCACGGCCGGGGTGATCAGCTCGGCCCATGGCAATTTGCCGAAGCGCTGATGCGCCTCCCACAAGCCCATGACCGTACCCGGCACGCCCGCCGCACGGGAGCCCACCAGGCTGAGGTTTTCGATGACTTCGCCTTTGTCATTGAGGTACATATCGCGGCTGGCCGCTTTGGGCGCGGTCTCGCGATAGTCGAGGAAGTAGGGTTTGCCATTAATGAACAAAGTCATGAAACCGCCGCCACCAATGTTGCCGGCTTCGGGGTATGTCACGGCCAGGGTGAAGGCCGTCGCGACGGCGGCATCGACCGCGTTACCGCCTTTTTTGAGGATTTGCGCTGCCACTTCAGCGCCGTATTGATCCGGTGCAGCCACTGCGCCGCCTTCCAGAGTGACGGCATACGCCGAGGAGCTGGCGGCAATGGCCGCCGTCAAGGCCAGGGTTTTGAACCACACAATACGCATTCGCTACTTCCTTTTATTGTTATCAACTGTTGCCGAACCTTGTCTGATTTCGTCAAAAATTTCAAACAGTAAAAGGAAAACTGCGTAGCGCCGCACACCCTGCCAATGTCAGCCCGTCAGTCTTTGAAATACGGCGCTGCATAGCTCGCCAGCTTGGTCTGGATAAAGTCCAGAAAGCATTGAATGCGCAACGCCAACTGCGAGTTGCGGTAGTACACGGCATGAATGGGCTGGCGATAGCCGCTATTGAATTCGCCCAGCAGCACCTGCAAGCGCCCGGCGCTGATGTCTTCCTGGGTCATGAAGTGCGACAGGCAGGCAATGCCTTGCCCTTGCAGCGCCAAGTGGCGAACGGTTTCGCCGCTGGAGGCGCTGATGGCCGGCTGGATGGGCCAGCGATCACCTTGGGCAAACCGCAACGGCCATTGGTTGAGGCCGTCGTTTTGGGTAAAGCCGATCAGGGTGTGGTTGGCCAGCTCGGCCACGCTGTTGGGTACACCGTGCCGGGCGATGTACTCGGGGCTGGCCAGAATATTGAGCGGGCTGCAGCCCAATGAACGGGCGTGCAAGGTCGAGTCCGCCAGCGTGCCGATGCGGATCGCGATGTCGGTGCTTTGCTCTAGCAGGTCGATGATCAGGTCGTTGCTGTTGAGTTCCAGCTGGATCTCGGGGTACAGCGCCCGGAACTCGGGGAGGTACGGCACGATGGCGTGCAGCATGAACGGCGCCGCCGCGTTGATGCGCAGACGCCCGGACGGTGTGCGCTGGTGCGAAATGAGGCGTTCTTCAAGCTCGTCCATTTGCTCAAGAATCAACTTGGCCTGCTCGAAGAAGAACTTGCCCTCTTCGGTCAGGTCCATGCGCCGCGTGGTGCGATTGATCAGCGTGGTCTCGAGCTTGGCCTCCAGCCTTGACAGCGTGCGGCTGACGGCCGAAGGCGTTTGCCCGGCTTGCTCGGCAGCGGCGGAGATCGAGCCGCACTCAATCACCGAGACAAATATTTGCAGCTCATCGGATCTGGCTTTCACACATGCCCCTCATTGATAACGACTGATAGTAGTCGCTAGTAGCCGCTGACGAGCGGAGCGAGGCTGCGATCGGCGGCGAAGCCGTCGTGAAATGCGTCAGGTTACACGTCGAGGCCGAAGACTTCGCTCAAGTGTTGCTCGTAACGCGCCGCGTCAACATCCGGTTGCGGGCGTTTCATGACGTCGACACACAGAAAGGTCGGCAAGCCGGTCATGCCCAAAAACTGGTTGGCTTTGTGGAATGGAAAGTACACCGCATCCACGCCTTTGCCTTCAAAGAAGTCGGCCGGGTCTTCAAACGCTTGCTGCGGTGCGTTCCAGGTCAGCGACAGCATGTACTGTTTGCCCTGGATCAAGCCACCGCTGCCATAACGCTGCGACGCATCGGAACGGGTGCGACCATCGCTGGCGTAGAGTTTGCCATGCCCCTGGGTGAAGACTTCGTCGATGTATTTTTTGACGATCCACGGCGCGCCCATCCACCAGCCCGGCATTTGGTAAATTACTACGTCGGCCCACAGGTATTTTTCGACTTCTTCGGCCACGTCGTAGCCTTCGTCGATGTGGGTGACGTTGACTTCAAAACCCTGACGATCAAAAAAGGCCAGCGCGGTGTCGTGCATGGTCAGGTTGTAGCGGCCATCGGAGTGGGCGAATTTTTTAGCGCCATTGAGTAACAGAATTTTTTTCATGAGCAGCCTCTTCAGGAGTTAACCCTCAGCGCTGTTGAGCGGCACGGGGGTCTTAAAGGTTTAAAACGTAGGGCAACGATATAGAGCCCAGCCTTTAGGAAAAACCCGCGTTAAAGCAAATTACCTTTGCGCACAGATCACGAATAACTATCAGATTGTTGCCAATCAGCTTTAGCCGCTGATCAATAAATGAGCACCCAACACGGCCATGCCGACAAAGAACACGCGCTTGAACAACGCGGCGCTGATGCGTTGACGCAAACATTGCCCCAGCCACATGCCCAGCATCGCGGGCAACAGCGCCAGCACCGAGGCATTCAGTTCGCCACCGCCCAACGCGCCGCGCCAATAAAGCCCGGCCGCCAGGGCAAGGGTCGAGACGCTGAAGGACAAACCCAAGGCCTGGACCAATTGGTTTTTGTTCAAGCTCAGGGCTTGCAAGTACGGCACGGCAGGAATCACAAAGACGCCGGTGGCCGAGGTGATGATACCTGTGATCAACCCACAGACCGGTCCCGCCCAGCGCTCGGCAGACGCCGGCACGTGCAGGGCTGGTAGAAACAGCCCGACCAGGGCGTACAGCAACAAAGCCGCGCCCAGTGCGCGCACGGCCCAACCGCCGCTGTCGACGCTCAGCCACAGCACGCCAAGCCCCGTACCCAAGAAGATGCCCACTTGCATGGACCACAAGCGCTTGATCAGCTCGCGCAGTTGCCCGCCGGCCACCAGTTGCCAGGTATTGGTGACGATGGAAGGGATGATCAGCAGCGCTGCAGCCTGCGCCGGAGCGATAGCCAGACCGAGCATGCCCATGGCGACGGTGGGCAAGCCCAGGCCAATCATGCCTTTGACCGTTCCCGCCAGCAGAAAAGTGATCATCACCAGCAGTGACAAGGCCCAGCCCAAGTGTTGGTAGTACGCGATTAATGTATTCATGTGGCCATGCTGGGGGATGGCGCAAGGTTTGAAAATGCGTCATACATTGAGTCAGACTCTTGCTTAGCAATAGGCAGAACAATCCCCCCTGTAGGAGCGAGCTTGCCTCGCGATCTTTTTAAAAGATCAAAAGATCGCGAGGCAAGCTC
>NZ_JBEOPQ010000120.1:0-4286 GCF_040310285.1 Pseudomonas sp. HY2-MNA-CIBAN-0224
AAGGTCGTCGGTTCAAATCCGGCTCCCGCAACCAAACATCGAAAAAGGCTACTCGAAAGAGTGGCCTTTTTTGTGCGTGATCAAAAAGTATTTCTCTCCAGTGATTAAAGGTTCTGTCATCTATCTGAAGATTCGCTCGTCTATGCTGAGCGGCAGCAATTACCTTTTTTTCACATGCCAAACCTGAACATCAGGCAAACAGTTGAAAGTATTTTGAAATATTTTGACCAAAAGGATTGGTAACTTGAGTCTATGCCTCCATCCTATCGCGCACGATTCACGAGGTGATTGATGCCCGATAACTCGCCAGAACTTAAAGAACCCGCTTCAGCAGCCCACCCGATTGCAGCCAAACGCCTGCATTTACTGGACCTGTTGAGCAAGTACCGCCAACCTATTGGACTCGCACTCACCCTGCTTCTGTTTGCCATAGCCCTGATTGCCTGCCGCCATCTGCTCAGCGAACTCGACCTTTACGCCTTGCACGACTCCATCATGGACGTCCCCAGGCCCGCCCTGCTCGGCGCCGTGGCTGCAACGGCTGTCGGCTTTGTGATTTTGCTTGGGTACGAGTGGTCTGCCAGTCGCTATGCCGGCGTCAAACTGCCACCCAAAACCCTGGCACTGGGCGGGTTTACCGCCTTTGCCATTGGCAATGCCATTGGCCTGTCGCTCTTGTCCGGCGGCTCTGTGCGCTATCGTTTGTACGCACGCCATGGCGTAGGTGCCTCCGAAGTCGCGCACATGACGCTGTTCGCCAGCTTGTCGTTGGGCTGCGCTTTGCCACCGCTTGCCGCCCTGGCAACCCTAAGCAACCTGCCTGCCGCTTCCGCTGCCCTGCATATTCCGGTTTACATCCTGGCGGCCATTTCAGTCGCCGTGCTGTTGTTGTTTGGCTTGCTGGCGCTGGGCATTTATCGCCGTCGCCTGCCCGAGCAACCCATCCCGGACAACCTGCTGGTCAAAGCGGGGCGCCGCACCCTGCGCCTGCCAAGTGCACGACTGACCCTGCTGCAACTGGTGATTACCGCGCTGGACGTCGCCGCTGCGGCCACGGTGCTGTATTTGCTGCTTCCCGAAGCGCCGCCGTTTGGCGCCTTCATGCTGGTTTACTTACTGGCGCTGGCCGCCGGTGTACTCAGCCACGTGCCGGGCGGTGTCGGGGTTTTTGAAGCGATTTTGCTGGCCGCCTTCGCCGACAAACTCGGCGCCGCACCGTTGGCCGCCGCGCTGCTGCTGTATCGCTTGATCTACGTGATCTTGCCGCTGCTGCTTGCCTGCCTGATGCTACTGATCAATGAAGCCCAACGCCTGATTCAGACACGCCAAAGCTTGCGCGTGGCCTCCGGCCTTGCTGCGCCGATTCTGGCGGTATTGGTATTCATGTCGGGCGTGGTTCTGCTGTTTTCCGGGGCTACTCCGGAAATCGATACCCGCCTTGAGCACATCGGCTTTCTGATCCCTCACCGCCTGATTGACGCCTCGCACTTCGGTGCCAGCTTGATCGGCGTGCTCTGCCTGCTGCTGGCCCAAGGCCTGCGTCGTCGACTGTCGGCGGCCTGGATGCTGACCACGATCCTGTTGTTGGTCGGCGCTGTACTGTCTCTGCTTAAAGGCTTCGACTGGGAAGAGGCGTGCATTCTGGTCCTGACCGCAAGCTTACTGGGCCTGTTCCGCCGCTCGTTCTATCGCCCGAGCCGTCTGACCGAGCTGCCGTTTTCACCGCTTTATCTGGTAGCCAGTGCCTGTGTACTTGGCGCTTCGGTGTGGTTGCTGCTGTTTGCCTATCAGGATGTGCCATACAGCCATCAACTGTGGTGGCAATTCACCCTCGACTCGGATGCCCCACGCGGCCTGCGCTCACTGATGGGCGCGGCGGTGCTGCTGGTGATCGTGGCCCTGACCTGGTTGCTGCGCACGGCGCGCCCCACCATCCACTTGCCGGATGCCAGTGAACTGGAACGCGCCGAGAAGATCTTGCTGGCTTCAGACCAGCCAGATGGCGGCCTGGCCCTGACCGGCGACAAAGCCTTGCTGTTCCACCCGGACGACAGCGCGTTCTTGATGTACGCCCGCCGCGGCCGCAGCCTGGTTGCGCTGTATGACCCCATCGGCCCTGCGCAACAGCGCGCCGAGCTGATCTGGCAGTTCCGTGACTTGTGCGACACCTTCCACGCCCGCCCTGTGTTTTATCAAGTGCGCGCCGAGAACCTGCCGTTCTATATGGACATCGGCCTGACCGCGATCAAATTGGGCGAAGAAGCCCGGGTTGACCTGCACCGCTTTGATCTCGACGCCAAGGGCAAAGAGATGAAAGACCTGCGCTACACCTGGAACCGCGGCACCCGCGACGGCCTGTCGCTGGAGATCCACGAACCGGGCGAAGCGCCGATGGATGAGCTGAAGGTTATTTCTGATGCGTGGCTGACCGGCAAGAATGTCCGGGAAAAAGGCTTCTCGCTCGGACGCTTCAGCGAGGATTACATCAAGCACTTCCGCGTTGCCATCATCCGTTTTGAAGGCAAGCCCGTGGCCTTTGCCAACTTGCTTGAGACTCACAGCCATGAGCTGTCGAGCCTCGACTTGATGCGCGCCCACCCGCAAGCGCCGAAACTGACCATGGAGTACATGATGGTCGGCCTGATTCAGCATTATAAAAAGCATGGATACGCCCGTTTTAGCCTGGGAATGGTCCCATTGTCTGGCCTCCAACCCCGTCGTGGCGCGCCATTGACTCAGCGTCTAGGGTCAATGTTGTTCCAGCGCGGTGAGCACCTGTACAACTTCCAGGGTTTGCGTCGCTTTAAAGACAAATTCCAGCCCGACTGGGAACCTCGTTATATGGCCGTGCCTGCCGGACTTGACCCGCTGGTAGCGCTGGCTGATACCGCCGCCCTGATTGCAGGCGGCTTGACTGGATTGGTGAAACGTTAATGAAACATCGTTCCTGGCGTTTTTTGCTGTTAATTCTGGTGATACTGGCTGCGCTGGCAGCCGGCGGCTATTGGTTCTGGAATCGCCCGGCCCCCGAGCCGACGGTTGAGCACCTGAGCCAAGCCGATGGCTCGACCCTGACCAAAGTGACACCTGGCCAGACCGCGCGCGCCCAAGTGGTGATTGCAACACCGGCCGAAGAGGCTCTGACCGACGCTCAACTTTCGGCGCTGAGCCGTGGCGGCAAAGCGCAATTGGTACAGGTCATTCTGCCCAAGGAAGACTGCACCCTGCAGCAGCAAGCCCTGCAAACGGCACTGCAACAGTTGAAAGGCCCGCCTACGCTGGTTAGCGGCATCGGCCCGGGCGCAACCCTGGCCTGGCGCTGGCTGGCCGAGCAAACCAACGACAAGGCCCAAGCCGTGTCGGTGGGTTTTGCGCTTGAACAACCGGGCTGCACGTTGCCCATGCCTAAATCTGCCGCACACGGCAGTTGGCTGGTGGCCTGGAACGACAACCCTGACGACCCTAGCGCTGCTTTCGTACGTGATCAGCCGAACGCTCAGACCAGCATCAGCGACTATGACATTCACTTCCCCCAGGTACTGAGCAACGAACTGCGCAAGATTCTGGTTGGCGACAACAACGGCGGGCTCAACATGCCTGTGGTTGAAGTGCCTGCGGGCCAGCAAAACAGCACCGTGACGTTGTTCCTGTCGGGTGATGGCGGCTGGCGCGACCTGGACCGTGACGTGGCCGGCGAGATGGCCAAGATCGGTTATCCGGTGGTCGGTATCGACATGCTGCGCTACTACTGGCAGCACAAGACCCCGGAACAAAGCGCCACCGACCTGACTGAACTGATGCAGCACTACCGTCAAAAATGGGGCACCCAGCGCTTTGTTCTGGTCGGCTACTCATTTGGCGCGGACGTACTGCCCGCCACCTACAATCGCCTGCCTGAAGCCGAACAGAAACGCGTAGACGCGATTATCCTGTTGGCCTTCGCCCGCAGTGGCAGCTTTGAGATTCATGTTGATGGCTGGCTCGGCAAGGCTGGCGCTGAAGCCGATACTGGCGAAGAAATGTCCAAGTTGCCGGCCAACAAAGTGGTGTGCATCTATGGCGCCGAAGAGACAGACGAAAGCGGCTGCACGGCCAAAACGACTGTAGGCGAAAGCGTCAAGCTGCCAGGTGGCCACCACTTTGACGAAAACTACCCGGCCCTGGCTCAACGCCTGGTAGACATGATCAAAAAGCACCAGGCTACCGCCCCGTAACACACGCCCCCCCCCCTGTAGGAGCGAGCTTGTCTCGCGATCTTTTGATCTTAAAAGATCGCGAGACAAGCT
>NZ_JBEOPQ010000121.1:0-4182 GCF_040310285.1 Pseudomonas sp. HY2-MNA-CIBAN-0224
GCTTGCTCGCGATCTTTTAAACGATCAAAAGATCGCGAGCAAGCTCGCTCCTACAGGAGGTTTGGGTTAGTTCAGTGCGTAATTCAGCACGATGCCCACGAAGATCGCCAATCCGGCCCAGTGGTTATGCAGGAACGCCTGGAAGCAGCGCTGGGGTTCGCGGTTGCGGGTGTACCAGAATTCCCACAGGTAGCAGCCCGCAGCCACCAGCAGGCCGAGGTGGAACCAGCCGCCGAGGTCGAATTGCACGCCAGCCAGCAGCAGGCAGCCCAACGACAGGCCTTGCAGACCGAGGATGATCACGCGGTCGGCATCGCCAAACAGGATGGCGGTGGATTTAACGCCGATTTTCAGGTCGTCGTCGCGGTCGGTCATCGCGTAGTAGGTGTCGTAGGCCACGGTCCACAGCAGGTTGGCGATGTACAGCAACCACGCCGCCGCTGGCAGGCTGTCGGTCTGGGCGGTGAAGGCCATGGGCATGCCCCACGAGAACGCCGCGCCCAGTACCACTTGCGGGTAGTAGGTGTAGCGCTTCATGAACGGGTAGCTCGCCGCCAGGGCCAGGCCGCCGAATGACAACCATACGGTGGTGGCGTTGGTGCACAGCACCAGCAGGAAGCTGATACCCATGAGCAGCGCAAAAAACACCAAGGCTTCTTTGCTGCTGATTTTTCCGCTGACCAGCGGCCGTTGTTCGGTACGTTTGACGTGGCCATCGACCTTGCGGTCGGCAAAGTCGTTGATCACGCAACCGCCCGCCCGGGTCAGGATCACGCCGAACACAAAAATCAGCAGAATACCCAGCGAAGGCACGCCCTTGGCGGCAATCCACAAGGCCCACAGGGTCGGCCACAACAGCAGGTAAATGCCGATGGGCTTGTCCATGCGGGTCAGTTGGATAAAGTCCCAAGCGCGCGGGTTCAAGCGATTAAGTGATTTGAGCAGGCTCACGTACATCAGTTGTTCTCCGGCCGGGCACTCAGGGCGGCCCACAGGTTAGGTAAGAAGACTTCGGCCACCAGCACGCTCAACGGGCCCCGCGAGAAACGCGAGCGCCTCGCCCACAGGCCGTCTGCCTGATCAGCCACGGGCAAGCCGCCGCGCGGGTATTGGCACACCTGCATCGGCCCGCGCTCAAAGGCGTTATCGCTAAACAGCAAGCCGCCCAATGAGCGCGCCCCCAGCGCTTCCATGTCGAAGCCACCTATTTGCAGGACGCTTTTTGCGGCGACGCTGCGGGCAAATACCCACGGTTGCTGATGGCCTAGTAAATACACTTCGCGCACCCAGCCCTGGCTGTTTCCAGGCAAGTCGAGGGCGGTGCATTCGTCGGCACGCAGGGTCTGCCAGCCTTCGAAAAGCGGCAGCACGCTGAAGGAGCCGTCTGAAAGTACGGTAAGACGTTGAGTCAGGGAGCCTTGATCGAACAACCAGTCGAGGGTCTGTACGTCAGGCGGTGCAGGAAGTTCGCTTTGCTCAAGCCAGACAGGCGAGACCAGCGTAGAAGTTATGTGCGGCACAGTGGGTCATAATTGGCAGCCATTGAGGCGGGCGAGCTTATCACGCTGATCCTTGCTTGAGCGCCAGAGTGCCATCAGGCAGTCGTCGGGCTTGCATCTGTCGGTGTTGATCAGTACAAACGGCCTGAATTTTGCGAGTAACACAACCGATTGATAAGAGTCTGTGCCCTCGCCCACGCCTGAGCGAAAGGAAATACCCCTATGAAAAAGTGGCAATGCATTGTTTGTGGACTGATTTACAACGAAGCCGATGGCTGGCCGGATGACGGTATTGCGCCCGGTACGCTGTGGCAGGACGTCCCTGAAGACTGGCTGTGCCCGGACTGCGGTGTTGGCAAAATGGATTTCGAAATGATCGAAATCGGCTGATCCGCCCTGTTTTTGAATTGATTGACTCTGGAGATTGGAATGAGCGCACCTGTTGTGATCGTTGGCACTGGGCTGGCTGGCTATAACCTGGCCCGGGAGTTTCGCAAGCTGGACAGCGAAACACCGCTGCTGTTGATCACGTCCGATGACGGGCGTTCCTACTCCAAGCCGATGCTGTCCACCGGCTTTGGCAAAAACAAAGAAGCCGATGGCTTGATCATGGCCTTGCCCGGCGCCATGGCCGAGCAGCTCAAGGCGCAGGTGCGCACCCACACCCGCGTCAGCGGGATTGATCCGGGCCATAAGCAACTGTGGATCGGTGAAGAAGCCGTGCCCTACCGCGATCTGATTTTGGCCTGGGGCGCGCAATCGGTGCAGGTGCCGGTCGAAGGCGATGCTCAGGATGCGATCTTCTCGATCAATGACCTGGAAGACTACGCCCGCTTTCGTGCAGCGGCCGCGGGCAAGCGCCGTGTGCTGATTCTGGGTGTCGGCCTGATCGGTTGCGAGTTCGCCAACGACTTGATCGCGGGGGGCTATGAGGTCGACCTGGTGGCGCCGTGCGAGCAAGTGATGCCGACGCTGCTGCACCCTGCGGCTGCGGCCGCCGTGCAATCGGGCCTGGAAAGCCTGGGCGTGCGTTTTCATCTCGGGCCGGTGCTCACGCGTTTGCAGCGCACCGAAGATGGCCTTGAGGCGCACTTGTCGGACGCCAGCGTGATCGCCTGTGATGTGGTGGTGTCAGCCATTGGTTTGCGCCCGCGCACCGATCTGGCGGCCGCTGCCGGCCTGCGGATCAACCGCGGTATCGAAGTGGACCGTCAGCTTAAAACCTCCCACGCCAACATCTACGCGCTGGGCGACTGCGCGCAGGTCGACGGTTTGAGCCTGCTCTACGTGATGCCGCTGATGAGCTGCGCACGGGCGCTGGCGCAGACCCTGGCGGGCAACCCGACAGCGGTCAGCTACGGGGCCATGCCGATCACGGTAAAAACCCCGGTGTGCCCGCTGGTGGTCTCGCCGGTGCCGCGTGGTTGCGAAGGTGTGTGGACGGTGGAAGGTCAGGGTGCCGACATCAAAGCCCTGTGCCGCGATGCAGACGGCAAGCTGCTCGGCTATGCCCTTACCGGCGAGGCGGTTCGCGAGAAACTGGCGCTGAACAAAGAGTTGCCTGCGCTGTTGGCGTAAACGCTCTACCTTTTGTCGTAAATGTCATTGCCTTGCCTCAACAAAGCGCCTGCTGAGGGTGGCGCGTGACTTGGTCGCGTGCCATCCTCACACCGGTCTGCCGCAGAGTAGAGCCTGCGGCGCCTTGGATGCTGCTCCATAGAAGAGCAGCACGGACATAACAACAAAAAACCGTCAAAGAGGCTTCATCATGCGTAAACCAGAACTCGCCGCCGCTATCGCTGAAAAGGCTGACCTCACCAAAGAGCAAGCCAGCCGCGTACTCAATGCAGTGCTCGAAGAAATCACCAACGCCCTGCACCGCAAAGACAGCGTCACGCTGGTCGGTTTCGGTACGTTTATCCAGCGCCATCGCGGTGCACGGACCGGGCAGAACCCGCAGACCGGTCAGCCAGTGACCATCAAAGCCAGCAACACCGTAGCCTTCAAGCCTGGCAAATTCCTTAAAGACAGCGTCAACCCTTAAGCGGGGCTGGTTTTTAGAGGAGCGGGCAAGCTGGCTTGCCCGTTCTTGAGAGTAAATTGGCCGATCATGCGGCCATAAGTGGCAAAAACACGTCTATCAGCGCCTATTTCTTTGGATATGTGGCGTTCTTCGCTCAAATCGTTAAACTGCGCCGGCTCTTTATTTATTCCCCGAGGCCGCGTACATGAAATTTCGTTTTCTGCTCTGGATGCTGGGCTTTCTGATGGGCAAAGCCAGCCGTAAAAACCCTGCTTTTCAACAGCAATTGGTTGATAAAGACATGGTGTTCCAGCTGCAAACCCTCGATGGCAAAGTCGCCCGTCACTTCAAAGTCAAAAACCAGCGTATTACCAGTCACTCGGGCTTATACCCGGACCCGGTGTTTGCCATCGCCTTTAAAGATGCCGCTTACGGCTTTGCCACGATGCAGGCCAAAAACAAGCAACTGGCGTTTATGACCGGGATCCAGGACAAGTCGATTCAGATCAAGGGTAATCCGGCGCAGGTCATCTGGTTTCAGGGCCTGACCAAGTACCTCAAGCCGCGTAAAAAGCCGAAGGCTTGATCTTCAACCCGTAGGAGCGGGGGGTGGGGCCGGGCGGGTGTTTGGTGAAAAAAAAACCACGGAACCGCGCGGCG
>NZ_JBEOPQ010000122.1:0-3330 GCF_040310285.1 Pseudomonas sp. HY2-MNA-CIBAN-0224
TCGTAAAGCTTAGAAATGAGCATTCCATCAAACGATGGTGAATGTTGATTTCTGATCTTTTGATTAGATCGTTCTTTAAAAATTTGGGTATGTGATAGAAAGATAGACTGAATGACACTTTCACTGGTGTTTATTCAGGCTAAGGTAAAATTTGTGATTCTCTTAATTGAGTGTGCGAATTTTCGGCGAATGTTGTCTTCATAGTATAACCAGATTGCTTGGGGTTATATGGTCAAGTGAAGAAGCGCATACGGTGGATGCCTTGGCAGTCAGAGGCGATGAAAGACGTGGTAGCCTGCGAAAAGCTTCGGGGAGTCGGCAAACAGACTTTGATCCGGAGATGTCTGAATGGGGGAACCCACCTAACATAAGTTAGGTATCTTAAGCTGAATACATAGGCTTAAGAAGCGAACCAGGGGAACTGAAACATCTAAGTACCCTGAGGAAAAGAAATCAACCGAGATTCCCTTAGTAGTGGCGAGCGAACGGGGACCAGCCCTTAAGCTGTATTGATGTTAGCGGAACGCTCTGGAAAGTGCGGCCATAGTGGGTGATAGCCCTGTACGCGAAAACATCTTTACAGTGAAATCGAGTAGGACGGAGCACGAGAAACTTTGTCTGAATATGGGGGGACCATCCTCCAAGGCTAAATACTACTGACTGACCGATAGTGAACTAGTACCGTGAGGGAAAGGCGAAAAGAACCCCGGAGAGGGGAGTGAAATAGATCCTGAAACCGTATGCGTACAAGCAGTGGGAGCCTACTTTGTTAGGTGACTGCGTACCTTTTGTATAATGGGTCAGCGACTTATTTTCAGTGGCAAGCTTAACCGAATAGGGGAGGCGTAGCGAAAGCGAGTCTTAATAGGGCGTCTAGTCGCTGGGAATAGACCCGAAACCGGGCGATCTATCCATGGGCAGGTTGAAGGTTGGGTAACACTAACTGGAGGACCGAACCGACTACCGTTGAAAAGTTAGCGGATGACCTGTGGATCGGAGTGAAAGGCTAATCAAGCTCGGAGATAGCTGGTTCTCCTCGAAAGCTATTTAGGTAGCGCCTCATGTATCACTGTAGGGGGTAGAGCACTGTTTCGGCTAGGGGGTCATCCCGACTTACCAAACCGATGCAAACTCCGAATACCTACAAGTGCCGAGCATGGGAGACACACGGCGGGTGCTAACGTCCGTCGTGAAAAGGGAAACAACCCAGACCGTCAGCTAAGGTCCCAAAGTTATGGTTAAGTGGGAAACGATGTGGGAAGGCTTAGACAGCTAGGAGGTTGGCTTAGAAGCAGCCACCCTTTAAAGAAAGCGTAATAGCTCACTAGTCGAGTCGGCCTGCGCGGAAGATTTAACGGGGCTCAAACCATACACCGAAGCTACGGGTATCACTTAGGTGATGCGGTAGAGGAGCGTTCTGTAAGCCTGTGAAGGTGAGTTGAGAAGCTTGCTGGAGGTATCAGAAGTGCGAATGCTGACATGAGTAACGACAATGGGTGTGAAAAACACCCACGCCGAAAGACCAAGGTTTCCTGCGCAACGTTAATCGACGCAGGGTTAGTCGGTCCCTAAGGCGAGGCTGAAAAGCGTAGTCGATGGAAAACAGGTTAATATTCCTGTACTTCTGGTTATTGCGATGGAGGGACGGAGAAGGCTAGGCCAGCTTGGCGTTGGTTGTCCAAGTTTAAGGTGGTAGGCTGGAATCTTAGGTAAATCCGGGATTCTAAGGCCGAGAGCTGATGACGAGTTGTCTTTTAGACAACGAAGTGGTTGATGCCATGCTTCCAAGAAAAGCTTCTAAGCTTCAGATAATCAGGAACCGTACCCCAAACCGACACAGGTGGTTGGGTAGAGAATACCAAGGCGCTTGAGAGAACTCGGGTGAAGGAACTAGGCAAAATGGCACCGTAACTTCGGGAGAAGGTGCGCCGATGAGGGTGAAGCATTTACTGCGTAAGCTCACGTCGGTCGAAGATACCAGGCCGCTGCGACTGTTTATTAAAAACACAGCACTCTGCAAACACGAAAGTGGACGTATAGGGTGTGACGCCTGCCCGGTGCCGGAAGGTTAATTGATGGGGTTAGCTAACGCGAAGCTCTTGATCGAAGCCCCGGTAAACGGCGGCCGTAACTATAACGGTCCTAAGGTAGCGAAATTCCTTGTCGGGTAAGTTCCGACCTGCACGAATGGCGTAACGATGGCGGCGCTGTCTCCACCCGAGACTCAGTGAAATTGAAATCGCTGTGAAGATGCAGTGTATCCGCGGCTAGACGGAAAGACCCCGTGAACCTTTACTATAGCTTTGCACTGGACTTTGAATTTGCTTGTGTAGGATAGGTGGGAGGCTTTGAAGCGTGAACGCCAGTTTGCGTGGAGCCATCCTTGAAATACCACCCTGGCAACTTTGAGGTTCTAACTCAGGTCCGTTATCCGGATCGAGGACAGTGTATGGTGGGTAGTTTGACTGGGGCGGTCTCCTCCTAAAGAGTAACGGAGGAGTACGAAGGTGCGCTCAGACCGGTCGGAAATCGGTCGTAGAGTATAAAGGCAAAAGCGCGCTTGACTGCGAGACAGACACGTCGAGCAGGTACGAAAGTAGGTCTTAGTGATCCGGTGGTTCTGTATGGAAGGGCCATCGCTCAACGGATAAAAGGTACTCCGGGGATAACAGGCTGATACCGCCCAAGAGTTCATATCGACGGCGGTGTTTGGCACCTCGATGTCGGCTCATCACATCCTGGGGCTGAAGCCGGTCCCAAGGGTATGGCTGTTCGCCATTTAAAGTGGTACGCGAGCTGGGTTTAGAACGTCGTGAGACAGTTCGGTCCCTATCTGCCGTGGACGTTTGAGATTTGAGAGGGGCTGCTCCTAGTACGAGAGGACCGGAGTGGACGAACCTCTGGTGTTCCGGTTGTCACGCCAGTGGCATTGCCGGGTAGCTATGTTCGGGAAAGATAACCGCTGAAAGCATCTAAGCGGGAAACTTGCCTCAAGATGAGATCTCACTGGAACCTTGAGTTCCCTAAAGGGCCGTCGAAGACTACGACGTTGATAGGTTGGGTGTGTAAGCGCTGTGAGGCGTTGAGCTAACCAATACTAATTGCCCGTGAGGCTTGACCATATAACACCCAAGCAATTTGAGTAGGCTTTGTAACCAGAGCGACCAGATTGCGGTGTGTGAAGACGATACAAACCGAAAGTTTGCAATCACAAAACACCGACTCTATTACATACCCATTCGCTGGAGCGTTACGCACGTAACGACCTGGCTACCGAATTTCTTGACGACCATAGAGCATTGGAACCACCTGATCCCATCCCGAACTCAG
>NZ_JBEOPQ010000123.1:0-3121 GCF_040310285.1 Pseudomonas sp. HY2-MNA-CIBAN-0224
GCCACCGACCGATTACGAACGGGCGATGGCGTGGAAACAACCTATCGAGGTGTCCGGAATTAGTTGACCACTACAGAGTGACCGCTTCTGGCCGCAAGCCGCCTTTCATGACGCACTCTTCTCGGCCAGAAGCGAACTCTCACGACAGCCATTTAAAACGTGCGCACGCCCCATCAATCTATTGATAGGGCACGCAAAAATGTTTTGCTCACGTCAACATCACAAGTCCCCGGAAACATCAGCCCACGCCCGCGCTTATATCCGGTGATGTTCCAGCAAGAAATCCACGAACAATCGCACCCGCGCAGGCATTGCCGCCCCGCCGACGAACACCGCATGAATCGGTTCGCGGTCCCCGGGGTTCCAGGCTTGCAACAGGGGAATAAGGTCGCCGCGCTGCAGGTCCTCGCTCACGCTGAACTCGCCGATACGTGCAATGCCGGCACCTACGCGCGCGAGTTGTGCCAGCGCTTCTCCACTGCTGCATTCGATGTTGCCGCTGACCTTTAGGGAGAACTCTTCTCCATCGCGGATGAACGGCCAGTTGGGTTCGGCACGTCTGAAGTTGAAGCGTAGGCAGTTGTGCTGCAACAGGTCTTCCGGCGCCTGAGGGATGCCGTGGCGTTGCAGGTACTCGGGCGATGCCACCACGACCTGGCCGGTTTCGCCGATCCTGCGCGCGGTCAGCGGGCTGTCGGGCAGATGGCCAAAACGGATCGCGACGTCGGCCTGCCCGCCGAGAATGTCGACCACTTCATCGCCCAGGGTGAGGTCGACGACGATGTTCGGGTAACGGGCGCTGAATGCGGCAACCAAGGGAACGATGGCCAGCCGCCCATGCCCAAGGGCGGCGCTGACCCGCAATCGCCCCCTGGGTACGCCCTGGTCGGCGATGGCTTCTTCGACTTCGTCCATGTCGGCCAGGATACGCCGGGCGCCGCGCAGGAACGCTTCGCCCTCGGCCGTAAAGGTGATCGCTCGGGTGGTGCGCAACAGCAGACGGGTGCCAAGGCGTTGCTCGGTACGCGCGATGATCCGACTGACTGCCGAGGGTGTCAGGCCCAGTGCACGCGCGGCGGCCGAGAGGCTGCCTTCCTGAGCCACGGTGGTGAACACGCTCATTTCACCTGACCTGCCGTTGAAGTCCACTTGTGCCTCCTGCGCAAAGGTGATTGCCAAAAATGCTATCTACCGCTTGAAAAGACGGGATCGTAGCATTAGCGGCATAGATAAGGAGCCTTTCATGCGTATCAATCCACCCCTAGTAGCGCTCGCCATCGGTGCCTTTGGCATCGGCGTAACAGAATTCGCCCCCATGGGCATGTTGCCGGGTATCGCTGCGGATCTGGGCGTTTCCATTCCCGCCGCCGGTTTGCTGGTCAGTGCGTATGCGCTGGGCGTATTGCTCGGCGCACCGTTGATGACCCTGACCACCGGCAAAATTCCCCGGCGCTATCTGCTGATCGGGCTCATGGCGATTTTCACCTTGGGCAATCTGATGTCAGCCCTGGCCACCGATTACTACAGCCTCATGATCGCCAGGGTGGTGACCTCACTCAACCATGGTGCATTTTTTGGCGTTGGCTCCATCGTCGCCGCCAGCGTGGTTGCCCCGGAAAAACGTGCCGGGGCGGTTGCGGCGATGTTCATGGGCCTGACCCTGGCGACCATCGGCGGTGTGCCGCTGGCCACCTGGTTTGGTGAGCTGTTCGGTTGGCGCACCGCGTTCTGGGGCATCACTGGCCTCGGCTTGTTCACGATGGCCGCGCTGTGGTTCGCCCTGCCTAACCTGAAGGCGCCGCAAAGCGCCGGTGTCATGGCCGAAATTCGAGTACTGGGGCGCGGTCCGGTGCTGAGCGCGTTGGCCCTGACCGTGGTCGGATCGAGCGCAATGTTCACCGTCTTCACTTACATCGCGCCGATCCTCAGCAGCGAGACCCAGGGTTCCACCGCCTACATCACCGCCATGCTGGTACTGTTTGGTGTGGGGTTGACGCTGGGCAATATGTGGGGCGGCAAGGCCGCCGACCGCTCAATAGATCGCACCTTGATCTTCTCGCTAAGCGTTCTGATTCTCGTCTTGCTGGCGTTCACGGTGCTGATGCGCTGGGAGGTGCCGGCTGCACTGGCCATCCTGATATGGGGTATCGCCAGCTTCGCCCTGGTGCCGCCGCTACAGATGCGCGTCATGGAAGCAGCCAAAGACGCGCCCAACCTGGCCTCTGCGGTGAACATTGGCGCCTTCAACTTTGGCAACGCGATTGGCGCAGCGCTGGGCGGAGCAGTGATCAACGCGGGTTGGGGTTATCCAGCGATTTCCCTGGCCGGAGCGGCGATGGCGGGTTTGGGGTTGTTGATGGTGTTGGGTTCTGTTTGGCGTTCTAGAGCGGTTGAAGTCGCGGTGGTGTGAGGGGGATGAGGGGCGGCAAGTGACAGGATTGCTGCCCTTCGCCAGGAGCGGCAATCGACCAAAAGCAGACGCTCCTTCTCAGCCGTTTATTTCAGATACCTGCCAGACGGTAGAGTGCTTGGGCATGGGATGCCGTGAACCCGGCACGCTCCAGATTTCGGCGGCTTTGGGAGCTGGCCAGCGCGGTCGCAGCCACCCATTGACCGCCATGCTTCTTTGCTTGCTCTATTCGATGAGAAATCAGCGCTGCGTGGTAGCCGTAGCCCCGAGCATCTTTTCGAGTTGCCGCCGTTCCAAGGTAGGCAACACCATTGCTGGCTAAGTACATCGCAGCCCCTGCTACCACCACTCCCTGCGCTTTCAATACATAGATTTTCAGACGTCCATCAGGCCTCTGCCCTGCAAAGGAAGCCTGATTCAGCAGCCGATGCTCCGGCTTGGTATGAAAGCCAGCAGCGTGCACTTCTGCGAATAGAGCCAGAGTCTTCGACGTGACCTCTTCAATTTCGAAGGAGTGATGACTCAAAACCACGCGTTCAATAGCACACGCTAATTGCAGGTGAGTCCAGCCCCTCAAACGTTCAAGCCGTTCCTCGCCCAAAATGGCGTATTGCTCAAGCGCCGAAGATTTTCCGATAAGAGTGGCCGCCCCGTCTTCGACGCCGCGCTGTCGCGCAGCAAACTGGGTCTAGAGTTGAAGAGCGCGCGCGG
>NZ_JBEOPQ010000124.1:0-2366 GCF_040310285.1 Pseudomonas sp. HY2-MNA-CIBAN-0224
CTATTAAAAGTGTTCGCGATGTCTCCGAACATTGTGTTCGCTATGTCCCCGGTCCATACACTCCCGGAGGGAGAGGGAGCTTTACCGAGGTGTTTTCGGATTCAGCGCAGTACCGTCAGCGTGTTGAAAGCCTTCAATATCCCCCAATCAGTCCCCTCTCCCTCCGGGAGAGGGCTAGGGAGAGGGGCTTTTGATTTTAAGCCCTGAACTGCCCCAAACTGGCCTTCAACTGCCCTGCCAGGCTATCCAGCACCTTGCCGCTGGCCGTGGTCTGCGTGACGGCCTCGGCCGCGCGTTCGGCCTGGGCATGGATCACTTCGACCCGCCCGCGCACTGCATGGGCGCCCAGGGCCTGATGCGCTGCGGCTTTGGTCGCATCGTCTATGGCCGTGTGCACGTGCTCAACCGAGGCCTGCACGGTCTTCTGCAATTTCACACTGCCGCGCAACACCGCCAGGCCTTCGTCCGCCTGCCGCCCGGCCTGCGCAATCGCCGCGACCGCTTCTTTGGCGCCCTGCTGCAAGGCCACGATGTGCGCCTGAATATCGCCGGTAGAGCTTTGTGTTTTGCTCGCCAACGCACGGACTTCATCGGCCACCACCGCAAAGCCGCGCCCCGTCTCGCCTGCCCGCGCCGCTTCAATGGCGGCGTTCAACGCCAGCAGGTTGGTCTGCTCAGCAATGCCATGGATCACCGTCAGCACCACTTCGATCTGCTCGCTTTGCTGCGCCAGCCGCTCAATCACCTTGGCACCCTCGCCCACTTGCCCGGCCAGCGCTTCAATCAAGCCGCCCACTTGCGCCGAGGTGCGGGTGTTTTCGTCAGTCGCCTGACGAATGTCCACCACTTGGCGCAGCGCTGCCTGCATCGCCTGGCTTTCAGACTGCGCCGCATCGGCCATGGTCGACAGCGCCTCAAGGCTTTGCGCCACTTCATCGCGCTGCAACTGCGCCGCCGCATCCGCCCCGGCATTGCGCATCGTCATCACGCCAATCTCGACTCCGGTGCGCTGGGCCACATCCCCCGCTTCACGCACGATGGGCTGCAACTTGTCGACAAAACGGTCAACCGCTGCCGCCATGTCGCCAATCTCGTCTTTGCTGTTCAGGCCTACGCGCTTGGTCAGGTCACCCTCGCCTGCCGCCAGGTCATTCAAGGCTGCGTTAAGCAGCAGTAACTTGCTCACCACGCGCCGCCCCAACACCACCGCCAGTACCAGCAACACCCCAAGCCCCACCAGCGCCAGGCTCAAGCCGATGCGCCAGCGCAGCGCTTCTGCTGCCTCGCGTACGGTGTGCGCGGTATTGACCTGCATTTGTGCGGCCGCCGCCTGCGCCGACTGCAAACGCGCGCCCAAGGCCTTGGAGCTTTCGCTGGCCGCGCCTTGCAGGCTGTCGTCGACCAACTGATCACTGTTCACAATCAACGACGCAAAACGCTGGTCCAGCGCCGCCAGAGACTGTTCGATCGACGCAGTAGAAACGCCCATCAACACTTTGCCGATCACAACGCCGTTGGGGCTGATGGGCGCTTCGAGGTAATACACCGCCGGATCGTTGCGCGCAGCATCGAGGACTTTATCCAGCGCACGTTCGCCCTTGCCCTTTTCCAGCAGGGCTTTGTTGATCGGGTTATCACGGTTGAGGTAGCGCGTCAGATGTTGCCCCGAGGCATCGTCATACACCACGAACAGCACATTGGGATTGCGCTGGGCACGCCGAGCGAAGTCCGACAGGGTCGGCACATCGTTATCCCAAATGGCCCGAGACGAAACGGCCGCCAGCAGCTGCGCCATGTCGTTCGCGGAGTCTTTGAGGCTCTGCTCAAGCATTTCCCAGAGCTGCATCTGTTCGTCTTTAAGGCGCGGCTCCAGGCCTGCGGTCAGGCGCTGGCGAGTGCTGACCGATAACCCGTCCAGGTTGCTCTTGACCTCACGCCCGGCCAACTCCAGTTCGGCCGCCAACTGCTTGCTGTCTGCACTCAGCCCCGCATCCAGATCGGACTCCAGGGCCGTGACCGTGCTCCGCGTCAGTGCGACAGCCACCAGCACTTGCACCAAAAGAGCGATACCGAGGGTAACGAATACCGGCCGCAACAAACGGCTTTGTAACAATGAGAGTACGGCAGACACAGAAAACCCCTCCACAACGGTGCCATTATTTTGATGGCACGCTTATGGCGTTTTTGAAGCAAGGGTCATGCCGTGGATCTCTTGCGGGACTTCCAGTCTTCGACGCCGCGCTGTCGCGCAGCAAACAGGCCATCGATAATCGACAGCATCCCCCAATCGGTTCCCTCTCCTTCGGGAGAGGGCTAGGGTGAGGGTTGCTCTTGATTTGAGTACATATCCGTTGCTGCGGCAACGG
>NZ_JBEOPQ010000125.1:0-2227 GCF_040310285.1 Pseudomonas sp. HY2-MNA-CIBAN-0224
CTGCCACCGACCGATTACGAACGGGCGATGGCGTGGAAACAACCTATCGAGGTGTCCGGAATTAGTTGACCACTACATGGATTCAATGGAGTCATTTCACATTGCTGCACCTCTGCAATATCCCCGGTCGGTTCCCTCTCCCTTGGGAGAGGGCCAGGGTGAGGGGCTTTTGCAGTCCGTCGTCACCCCACCCTTACTGTTTCGCAGTTGCAGGTGTATCGTATTCGCCTTTTGCGGGCGCTGAGCCCGCGCCGGATACGAGAGGTAGTTAAGTCCATGTCCTTTACCCGTCGACAAATACTCGGTGGTTTAGCCGGCCTGGTCGTGGTGGGTGTTGGCGCAGGGGGCGCTTCGCGTTACTGGTTGGGCAAGATGGCCGATGAGCAGGCCGGTCACGATTACGAGCTGATTGCCGCGCCGCTGGACGTCGAGCTGGTGCCCGGTCATCAGACCGAGGCCTGGGCCTTTGGCCCTTCGGCGCCGGGCACTGAGTTGCGGGTGCGCCAAGGCGAATGGCTGCGCGTGCGGTTTATCAACCATCTGCCGGTTGCGACCACGATCCATTGGCACGGCATCCGCCTGCCTCTGGAAATGGACGGCGTACCGTACGTCTCGCAATTGCCGGTACTGCCCGGCGAATACTTCGATTACAAGTTCCGCGTGCCCGATGCGGGCAGCTACTGGTATCACCCCCACGTCAACAGCAGCGAAGAACTGGGCCGTGGTCTGGTCGGCCCGCTGATTGTCGAAGAGCGCGAGCCTACGGGCTTCAAGCACGAGCGCACGCTGAGCATTAAAAACTGGCACGTCGATGAAGAAGGCAACTTTCTGCCTTTCAGCATCACCCGTGAGGCCGCGCGTGGCGGTACGGCGGGGCGCTTGTCGACGATCAATGGCAGCCATGTGCCGACCATTGAATTGCCCGCCGGGCAGATTACCCGCGTGCGGATTCTCAACCTCGATAACACCCTGACCTATCGCCTGAATATTCCCGGTGTCGAGGCACAAATCTATGCGCTGGATGGCAACCCCATCGCGCCGCGCCCGCTGGGCAAAGAATATTGGCTGGGCCCCGGCATGCGTATTTGCCTGGCGATCAAGGCACCGGCGGCGGGTGAAGAACTGTCGTTGCGCGATGGCCCGGTGCGTTTGGGCACACTGTTGTCGGTGGCTAATAACGATGCACCTGCACAATGGCCGCCCGCCTTGCCGGCCAATCCGATTGCCGAGCCTGATGTCGACAAGGCCGAGAAGATCAATTTCAACTTTGAATGGGTCGGTTCTGTGTCCGAGAACCTGGGCACGGATCAGCCGCCGAGCCTGTGGCAGATCAACGGCGTGGCCTGGGAGATCAAAGACAAAACCTGTGCTGACCGGCCGATTGCCAAGCTCAAGCTGGGCCAGAGCTACGTGTTTGAATTCAAGAACATGACCCAGTACCAGCATCCGATCCACCTGCACGGCATGAGCTTCAAGGTGCTGGCGTCCAATCGCAAAAAAATCACGCCGTATTTCACCGACACGTACTTGTTGGGCAAAAACGAGCGTGCCCGCGTGGCCCTGGTGGCCGATAATCCCGGCGTGTGGATGTTCCACTGCCATGTGATAGACCACATGGAAACCGGCCTTATGGCCGCTATTGAGGTTTCCTGATGCGACAAGGGCGTCAACCCCAGATTATCGACCGCAGCCGCGATCAAGACTTTATGCGTGAAGCGCTGGCGCTGGCGGCGCAAGGCGCGGCCTTGGGTGAAGTGCCGGTGGGCGCGGTGCTGGTGCAAAACGGTGAAATCATCGGCCGGGGTTTCAACTGCCCCATCAGCGGCAGTGACCCCAGCGCCCATGCCGAGATGGTCGCCATCCGCGCCGCAGCCACGGCGGCCAGCAACTACCGGCTGCCCGGCAGCACGCTGTACGTGACGCTCGAGCCGTGCAGCATGTGCGCAGGCTTGATCGTGCATTCACGGGTATCGCGGGTGGTGTTTGGTGCGCTGGAGCCCAAGGCCGGGATTGTGCAAAGCCAGGGGCAATTTTTTACCCAAGGCTTTTTGAACCATCGGGTGCTGTTTGAGGGCGGGGTGCTGGCCGACGAATGCGGCGCCATCCTCAGCGAATTCTTCAAGGCCCGCCGGGCGAAATAATCTGCTGCCCCCTGTAGGAGCCAACTGTCTTTCGCTTTGCCCGACAAACGCACATATCAGGGTGGCAGACGCTAAGTTTGCCTTCC
>NZ_JBEOPQ010000126.1:0-1791 GCF_040310285.1 Pseudomonas sp. HY2-MNA-CIBAN-0224
GAGCTTGCTCGCGATCTTTTGATCTTAAAAAAGATCGCGAGCAAGCTCGCTCCTACAGGGGTTCGGGAACAATGATGTAGGAAAATCACACCAGTTTAATTTTCGATGTCATCAAGGCGACAACTGCGTTCGTTCATCGGACAGAATGCCCTGCAACAGTGCGTTCATCTTAAAAACTCGGTAATCTTGCCGCCATTCTGCTTTTCTGCGTGTGCGTCCCACAAGGAAGCCACGCGCTAGACGGGTCGGTCTTATTCAGACTGACAACATTTCCCATATCCGCACGGGAAATTCCCCTCTAAATCCCGATTTACTAGTGTGGTACTTCCGTAATGAAAGTTTTGAAAGGCCAGGACATTCTGGCACTTGGGTTTATGACCTTTGCCCTGTTCGTTGGGGCTGGCAATATCATTTTCCCGCCAATCGTTGGTTTGCAATCCGGGCCTAATGTCTGGATCGCCGCGCTGGGCTTTTTGATTACGGCTGTGGGTTTGCCGGTTGTCACTGTTGTCGCTCTGGCCAAAGTTGGCGGCGGCATGGATGCACTGAGCAGCCCGATTGGCAAAATTGCTGGCGGCTTGCTCGCGGCTGCGGCCTACCTGGCTGTGGGCCCGCTGTTCGCCACACCGCGTACGGCAACCGTGTCGTTCGAAGTGGGTCTGGCTCCCCTGACCGGTGAAAGCCCGTTGGCGCTGTTCCTGTACAGCTCCGTGTACTTCTTGATCGTGTTCTTCGTTTCGCTGTATCCAGGTCGTTTGCTGGACACGGTAGGGCGCTTCCTGGCTCCACTCAAAATCATCGCCCTGGCCATTCTCGGTATCGCCGCGTTTGCCTTGCCTGCCGGTGATATCGGTAGTGCGACCCCGGTCTATGAGGCTGCGCCGTTCTCTCAAGGGTTTATTCAGGGTTACCTGACCATGGACACCTTGGGCGCACTGGTTTTCGGCATCGTGATCGTTAACGCGATCCGTTCCCGTGGTGTTGAGTCGCCGAAACTGATCACCCGTTACGCGATCATTGCTGGCCTGGTGGCGGGTGTCGGTCTGACACTGGTGTACCTCAGCCTGTTCCGTCTGGGCTCCGGCAGCCATGAAGTGGCTATCGGTGCAACCAATGGGGCTGCGGTGTTGCACGCCTATGTTCAGCACACCTTTGGTTCGCTCGGCAGTGGTTTCCTGGCGGTGTTGATTGCATTGGCATGCCTGGTAACAGCGGTGGGCCTGACCTGTGCCTGTGCCGAGTACTTCAGCAAGATTTTGCCGCTGTCCTACAAGGCCTTGGTGATTATCCTTGCCGTGTTCTCGCTGGTGGTGTCCAACCTGGGCCTTACCAAGTTGATCGCCTTTTCCATACCCGTGCTGACCGCTATTTACCCGCCGTGCATCGTGCTGGTGGCCTTGAGCTTCTGCAAAGGCTTCTGGCATGAGCAGACGCGTATTGTCGGCCCGGTGATGCTGGTGTCGTTTATCTTCGGCGTGGTCGATGCCCTTAAAGGCGCAGGCCTGGCGGATGGCTTGCCGAACTGGCTGACTCACATGCCGTTCAGCGAGCAAGGCCTGGCCTGGCTGGTGCCGTCGCTGATCGTTCTGGTAGGTGCGTTCATTTACGACCGCCTGCTGGGCAAGTCGCAAGAAGCCATTGCCTGAAGACACTGCCCGCCAAAAGCGTGCCCACGGTGTCAATAAAAAAGCCCTGTATCGATGAGATACAGGGCTTTTTTTATGGCGCTTGTCTGTAGGAGCGAGCTTGCCTCGCGATCTTTTAAAAGATCAAAAGATCGCGAGGCAAGCT
>NZ_JBEOPQ010000127.1:0-1373 GCF_040310285.1 Pseudomonas sp. HY2-MNA-CIBAN-0224
CGGTCATTGCCCACAAACGTCGTGTTGTCATGCTTGATGTAAACGTTCTTGTCCCGCTCGGCATGGATGTAAACCTCTTGCTGGCCCACCTCGTCCTCAAAGCGCAGTTCGTTAAACCCCGTGCCTTTGTGGGTGCGGCTTTTGATGGTCATGCGGGTTTTGTGTTTGGGCAGTTCGTAGGGCGGCAGGTTGGCCTGGCGGTAGGCTCTGCCGGTGGCGATGGGTTGGTCGGGGTCGCCGTCGAGGTAGCTGATGATCAGTTCCTGGCCGATGCGCGGCACGGCCATGGCGCCCCATAAGGTGCCAGCCCAACCTTGGGTGACGCGGATCCAGCAGGAGCTGTGGTCGTTTTCCTGGCTGTCGCGGTCCCACGGGAAGCTGACTTTGACCCGGCCCCATTCGTCGCAGTAGATCTCTTCGCCCGGCGGGCCGACCACGGTGGCGGTGTGCGGGCCGTCGATGCAGGGTTTGGGCTGCAACGGGGCTTTCCACTCGGCGTCCCAGCGGATGGCGCTGGCCTTTAAATGGTAGGTGGTGCTGTAGTCGCTACCGCCGGCTTCTTCTTGCAGGCTGCTGTGTTGTTTGCCGGTATGTTCAAGGGCGATGCTGCGCCAGCGGTCGTTGAAATCGGGGCGCGGGTGTTCGCTGAGGTCGAAGGCCAGACCGGGTTGCAGGCGGGCGTCGTCGCCTTCGAGTTCGGCCATGCGCGCGTCGCTGCGCAAGGCGTGAAGGCGGGTCTTGGTAAAAGGTTTACCCGCCGCATCGCGTTTGTAGCGGCCGGGGTAATCGTAGCGCTCGTAATCCTTGTGCTGGTTTTTCAGGGCCAGGCCGCCATCGGCGGTGTGTTGCTGGTTGTAGCGCGGATGGGTGAAGGTGTAATCGCGCTGCACCTGCCGAGAAGTACGCACCTGCTCGGTGTAACTAAAGCGATGCAAGGCAGGCTCTGCTGAATCGCCGCCGCCCATGGGCTGATAAAGCACCGGGCAGTCTTTGTGGGTGCCGATGGTGCCAAGGCCGCCAACACGATCGGTGAGGATCAAGGTGTGGCCATCGGTGCGGTGTTCGAAGGTGTAAAGCAGGCCTTCCTCAGCGGCGAGGCGGGCAATAAAGTCGAGATCGGTTTCACCCGCCTGCACGCAGTATTCGCGGGTCTGGTGATCGAAACAGATCTGTTTTTCCAGGTCGGTGATGCGTTGGCCCTTGAGCACCAGGGCGATGATCTCGGGCACGGTTTTGTACTGAAACATCCGCCAGTTGGAACGCAGGCCCGCGCGGGCCAAGGTCGGCTCGATCACCGCGTGGTAGCGGGTACGGCGAAAACCGGTGTCGCCCTGACGGAACAGACTGACCAGACCATGGACATAGCGCACCGG
>NZ_JBEOPQ010000128.1:0-1201 GCF_040310285.1 Pseudomonas sp. HY2-MNA-CIBAN-0224
ATATAAAAGAATGGGGAATTTTAAATTAAGAGTTTTAGACCTTGCGGTTCAAGAAATTAATGAAAAAACTGATATCAAAGTTGGCTATGAGCAAGTTAAAAAAGGTAGAACGATAATAGGTTTTAAATTCAAAATCTCGGATAAAGAAAAATCCAAAAGCACTCAGAGTTTAGCAAGTGGAAGAGACGGTAATACATCTGATATGTTTACGGTTGAAGGATTAAATGATAGGCAGCTGGGGCGTATTGCCCGTAATCCTAGCTTTGTTGCCGATTATAATCATTTGGTTAGTTCTACTAGTCCAGCAGGTCAAGATCCGAACGCTTGGGAGTTTGAAATGATTAATCGTCTCAAAAAGGATCCTTCACAATTTAAGAAACGCCCTATTAGAGAGTATCTTGAATACTAAGACTTGTGAATATTTTGGATAGGTACGGTTCTCTAGTGAGGACTTGAATGGCGGTAACCCTCTTATGGTTTTTATAAACTTATGTCCATTTATCATGTTAGAATTTAGATGATAATAATATTTAGGACGATACTATGGCAGCTTATATCACCGTAGGCGCGACAACGACTCATGGTGGTGAAGTTATTAGTGGCTCACCGCACAGCACTCATAACGGTATTCCTATCTCGCGTAAAGGCGATAAAGTTATCTGTAAAAAGTGTAAAAAATTGACCACTATTTTGACAGGGGACTCCTCGTTTATTGTCGATGGTGCGCCCATTGCTCGCGCAGGAGATGTGACTAGCTGCGGTGCTAAGCTTATTGCTAATCAGCAATCGTTTTGCGAGAGTGACTTTGAGGTGATGGGCGTTGAGCAGCCAGCGCCTATGCAGTTTCCTAAATCTGATCCAGAAGCTGTATTTGCTAGCTTTGCAGCGCCTAAAGACAACCAACCATCAGAGTCTTATAACAACGATTTAGATATTCTATTTGTAAATTTTACGCCTTTCGATAATGAGGATAATGCAGCTGAGGGTAGTCTCGTAGCAGGTAATACTTATGCTGGTGAGCCTAACGAAGGAGGGGGAGGTAGTGATAGACCTATATACATACCTGGTACTGCGGGTACTCCAGAAGAGCTTCGTTATCAGGCAGAACTAGAATCAATATATATAAATGTCGGTGGTGACGAAGCAAAATTTCGTCAAGGAGTTAAAGAAATTGCAGCAAGAGATATGCTCGCTTTTGATA
>NZ_JBEOPQ010000129.1:0-1170 GCF_040310285.1 Pseudomonas sp. HY2-MNA-CIBAN-0224
TAGTCTACGACTCTTATTGACAGGGGACTTATCAGTATTACCAGTTATTTTGGGAGTTTCCCAAACTTTGTGTAACTGCTTATAATCCACTAACTGGAGAATAAGCAATGACTACTCAATCTGACATTAAAAAACTAGCCGAGCAAATGGCTGGTAGCATGAACAGCTTTGATGACATCAAAGACTTCCAAAAGCAGCTCATGCAATCCTTTATCGATACTGCCTTAGAGGCTGAAATGGAAGACCATCTCGGCTATCCCAAGCATGAAAAGGCGGATAAACCTAATAAGCGTAACGGGCACACTAAAAAGACCGTCCGCAGTGATACAGGCGATCTTGAAATCTCTACCCCAAGAGACCGTGATAGCAGCTTTGAGCCTGTACTCGTTAGTAAGCATCAAACCCGTATCTCAGGTCTCGATGACAAGATCATATTCCTTTACGCCAAGGGTCAAACCACCACTGAGATTGTAGAGAGCATTAAAGAGCTCTACGATGTCGACATCTCAAGCACCCTGGTTTCAAGAGTCACTGACAACATCTTAGAGGACATCACCGCTTGGCAGAACCGGCCGTTAAGCAGTGTCTATCCTATCGTCTATCTAGACTGTATTGTCGTTAAAGTACGTCAAGACAAGCAGATCATCAACAAGGCTATATACCTGGCACTAGGCGTGGGACTTGATGGTAGAAAAGAGCTGCTTGGCATGTGGTTATCAGAGAATGAAGGCGCTAAGTTCTGGCTTGGTGTTCTCACTGAGCTACAAAACCGCGGGGTACAAGACATCTTAATCGCCTGTGTCGATGGTTTAAAGGGCTTCCCTGATGCCATCAATACCGTTTATCCCAACGCTCAGGTTCAGCTGTGTATCGTACACATGGTGCGCTATTCGATGAAGTTTGTACCTTGGACAAATAAAAAGGCAGTAGCGGCTGATCTAAAGGCCATCTATGGCGCTGATACGCTTGAGATGGCAGAGGCCAATCTTGAGCACTTTGATGAGGTGTGGGGCGAGAAATACCCGCATGTGGTTAAGTCTTGGCGCAATAACTGGGAGGGCTTAACGGTGTTCTTTAATTACCCTAAAGACATCAGAAAAGTCATATATACCACCAATGCTATTGAGTCGCTAAACAGCGTGATTCGGACGGCGGTGAATAAGCGTAAGG
>NZ_JBEOPQ010000130.1:0-1083 GCF_040310285.1 Pseudomonas sp. HY2-MNA-CIBAN-0224
CTCGGGGCGCAAATCTGATGTCTTGGACTGCCAATGGATCTGGCAACTTATGACACACGGCTTGTTGAGCGGGGCTTTTCGCCCTGCAGACGAAGTCTGCTCGATGCGTTCGCTGGTGCGTCAGCGCGCCAATAAAGTCGCCGATCAGGCCAAAACGATCAATCGCATGCAGAAAGCCTTGAGCCAAATGAATATCCAGTTGGCCAATGTCATCAGCGACATTACTGGCGTAACCGGGATGAAAATTCTTCAGGCCATCAATCACGGTGAGCGCGATCCTCATGCCTTGGCGGCGTTGCGTGATCGACGCATCAAGGCCGATCACGCCACTATCGCGCGAAGCTTGCACGGCAATTGGCGTGTGGAACACTTGCATTCGTTGCGTCAGGAATTGGCGTGCTACGACTTCCTGGAAACGCAGATTGCCGACTGTGACCATGCCATCGCGCAAGCACTGGGGCTGTTACCCATGCGTCAGGAAGAAGTACCAGCAGCACGTAAGGTACTTCGCAGCGCTCATCGATCGGTGACAGAACAGACGGTGCTGCATCAGGCATTAGGTCGCGTGATGGGCGTGGATTTAACTGCCATTCCGACAATCGGCGTCGATACGGCTTTGGTGCTAGCGAGCGAGCTGGGGCCTGATCTATCGCGATTTCCCACCTCGCAACACTTCTGCTCTTGGTTGGGAGTCGCGCCGCCGACTCGAATATCGGGTGGCAAGTCCCTTCCCGGCAGAGGACCGAAGGTCATCAATCGAGCGGCCCAAGCGCTCAAGCAATCGGCCTCCAATGCCCGAAACGACAAAAGTTTTATCGGTGCGAGTCACCGTGCAAGGTTAAGTCGAATGGACACAGGTTGCGCCGTCAAAGCCACCGCCCATCAACTGGCGCGTCTGATCTACGCCATGCTGACCAAAGGCCAGCCATATGTGGAGCAAGGGCTCGAGGCGTACGAAGAGAAGAGTCGCAGCCGGCAGTTGCGAGCCTTGGAGCGCAAGGCACACAAGCTGGGATGGAGGCTTGAAAAAGCTGGGTAGTTTTTTTGAATAAAAACAATGGGTTATTTTATGTTTGATAAGAG
>NZ_JBEOPQ010000131.1:0-1080 GCF_040310285.1 Pseudomonas sp. HY2-MNA-CIBAN-0224
GTAGGAGCCAACTGTCTTTCGCTTTGCCCGACAAACGCACATATCAGGGTGGCAGACGCTAAGTTTGCCTTCCGGATACAACTTCAAATTGGTTGGTCACGCCATGGTTCTCCATCACGTACCATGGCATTGAGCCTCACCAGCAGAACGCGCATGCAGGCCACCAGTGCTACTTTTGCTGGCTTGCCGCTCGCTCGCAGACGAGCGCACCGCGCTTTGAAATCTGGATTCACGCGAGTCATTACCAGGGCGCACATATAGGCCGCTCGACGTAGTTTCGCCCGGCCGCCGTATATATGGCGCTTCCCGATCTTCGTCCCGCTGTCGTTGTTGTAAGGCGCCACGCCCGCCAGGGCAGCTACTTGCGAACGGTTCAGGTCGCCCAGTTCTGGCAAATAGCAGAACAGACTGGCAATTGTGACGCTACCAACACCCTTGATCTCGCTCAGGCGTTTGAGAAGGTCTGCATCGACACGGCGACTCTGCTCAGCGATCTGCTTATCGCATGCCTTGATCAAGACGCGTAATGTCGATTCGAGCGTGGTGTAGTGCTCTAACACAACAGGCAGCGTGGCCTGCTTCATACGGCGACGGTTGTCATCGCGCTGCTGGACCAAGCTGTCACGCTGATTGACCAACTCGGTCAGTTCCTCGCGAGCAACGTCAGGCACAACGAAATGCTTGTCCTCCAAAGCAGAGGCAAACAGGGCCAGCATTCGTGCGTCGATAGGATCAGTCTTGGCCCGCTTGCCCATGGCTAGGGCGAATTGACGCGCCCGTACGGGATTGATCCGTTGCACTTTCAAACCGGCCTTGGCCAGCAGCCTGACCGACAGCCTTTCGTAACCGCCAGTGGCTTCGACCAACACACGTTCGACCGCATGGTCTTTGAGATACAGAGTGATAGCTTCGAGCCCGGCAGCGTCATTGGTCACGCAAAGCTCGGAGACCTCGGGATACAGCGCCACTTGTAAGGTGGCTTTGGATACATCGATTCCGGCGTAGGCAGACATGAGTAAAGCCTCTAGTCTTGGAGATGAGAGGTCGCTCTGGCCTGGCTCACGCTTGTTGTTCGAGGTC
>NZ_JBEOPQ010000132.1:0-946 GCF_040310285.1 Pseudomonas sp. HY2-MNA-CIBAN-0224
GCCTAATACTGTGCTCATTCCACAGGATGGCGACAATGGTGCGAGCCCCAGCTGATTGTTTGGAGTCATTGAATATTTGACGTATCAAGGCTTTGAGTTTGACACGTTCAATATCGATAGGCTTAGTCTGTGTGCCATAGTAGTAGCTGCTTTTAATGATGCCAAATAAGTCACATAGTCGGCGTTTACTGACGCTTTTGTCTTGCTCTGCAAGCTTGCTTATCAGCGATAGCCGTTCTGGCTGTCCAAGGCCAGCAGAGCAGAAGCCTTTTTTAATATGTCGCGCTCCATAGTGAGTCGCTTAACCTGCTTACGCAATTCTTGTAGCTCGCGCTGTTCATCCGTTAAAGCGTTGCCGACTTTAGGTGCTTGGCCATTCGTTTCTTGTCGATACTGACTCAGCCATTTCTGCAGGGTGGATTTGCCAATGCCAAGTGAGCTTGCTACATCAGGTATTTTACGCTTATGCTCAGTCACTAAGCTGATGGCTTCAAGCTTGAATTCTCGGGTATATTGATTGCGATTGTTGGTCATACTAGTTTCCTTCTTTGGGTTATTATAACCTCTTAGAAGCTGTCCAATTTTATTATGCCACTACAGGTGAGGGGTGGAGGTGCGAGTAGGTAAATTAGGCAATTCAGAGTGAATACAGCGCACTTTGCCATTGGGCGTATCTAAAATGGGCGGCGGTACTTCACAAGCGGGCTCTTTATAGGGACAGCGGGGAGACAATAAGCAACCGCTTGGGCGATCATATTGGCTGGGTACCACACCCGGCAAACTATTGAGCCTGTCTTGCCCAATAGCCAGCTCAGGGATGGCTTGCAGTAAAGCTTCGGTATAAGGGTGGGCAGGATGTTGAAAAATCTCCGGCACTGTGCTGGTTTCGACCACTTGTCCGGCATACATAACGGCGACATCGCGTGAGTTTTGCGCGACCAAACCC
>NZ_JBEOPQ010000133.1:0-928 GCF_040310285.1 Pseudomonas sp. HY2-MNA-CIBAN-0224
GCTAGGCTCTGTACGTAAACCCAAGAAATACGATTTTCTGTAAAATACACCGCCATTAAAGCCAGGAGGCCAAGATGGCAAAGCGGTATGAACTCCCCGACGCAGCCTGGGATCTGGTTGCAGATATCTTCACCAAAAATCAGCGCACCGGGCGCCCTCGGGCCGATGATCGCCTGATGCTAAACGGTATTCTCTGGGTGTTTTGCTCTGGCGCAGCCTGGCGAGACATGCCCGAACGATTCGGCCCTTGGTCAACGATCTATCAACGGTTCCGGGGATGGCGTGATTGCGGAGCTTTTGATCAGATGCTCAAGCGTCTTCATATCCGATTGAATGAGCAGGGTTTGATTGACTTGGAAACATGGATGATCGACTCCACTGCCGTACGAGCAACCCGGGCCTCATCAGGTGCCGGGAAAAAAGGGGATTTGAAGAACCGCAAGACCACGCGCTCGGGCGCAGCCGGGGTGGCCTGACGACCAAGATTCACATGCTGTGCGACGCCAATGGTGTGCCTCTGCGTTTCCTGTTGTCAGGCGGACAAGCCAGCGATATAGCCTATGCCCAACCGCTACTCGATCAGGCTTGCATACCCAGCCTGCGCGGTCGCCCACGCAAGCGTTGCCGCTGGTTGCTGGCTGACAAGGGTTACGACGCTGAAGCGCTGCGCCAGTATTGTGATCGTTATCGCATGCAGCCAGTCATTCCGTTGCGAAGCATGAAGCGCAAAACCAAGCCAGGATTGCCTCGACTTTTTGATCGCCCCAAATATCGGCAGCGCAACATCATCGAACGCATGTTTGGCTGGCTGAAGGAGAACCGTCGCATCGTGACGCGCTTCGACAAGCTCGCAACAAGTTTTGCGGCGATGGTCTCATTGGCCTGCGCTATGCGGTGCTTGCGACAATACTTTACGTACAGAGCCTAG
>NZ_JBEOPQ010000134.1:0-760 GCF_040310285.1 Pseudomonas sp. HY2-MNA-CIBAN-0224
GGGTAATAGTCTGCTCATTTAATCCAGCAAGAAAATCATCAACCGTTTTCTCAATGCTTTTTTGCATGACATACAGATCAGAAGTGGAGTACTTCCCCAGCTGATTTCTTTCATCCATGACTTCAAACAGCTTGCTTCTGACTACTTCTTCGTGCGTTTTATCGTCAATCAACAGCAAATTAAGCTTCACGACAGCTCTATTGTAGGCTTCTTGAGTGGCTTCAAGTTGAAGGCTTTTATTGCTAGCTACTGATACACCGATCATGCTCATAAATAACTCCGCTACTAGAATCATCTGTAGCTACAGATGATTTTTTTAGGTTAATAAGTTGTTTGTACCAGCCTAAGATTATGCCAGTGAAAAACGAGAAGTAACGCTCTTATAACCCCTTTTTTGTAGCAGATTTTACTACAGATAAAAAATCCGTTATTTCTCACCTAATTTAATGACTACACCATACGCACCCTAAAGGGACTGCCAAATAGCTGATATTGTTAGATTTATTGAAATTAAGGTGTTTGCAAAGTGTAAACAAAATGAATGTTAGCCATTGATTTAAAAAGAAAAAAGGTGTTTACAATTTGTTTACAGCCTTGCTTCTAAAAAGCGAAAAATAGCCCTTTTTTACCGCCTTTTGCAGCAAAAATCTCGCTTTCCTAACAGGTGAATTTATGGTGTAGTAAGTACACTTTAGTAAAATAACACCCAGTTATCAGGAAAAAGTAGTAATGAACTATGCGATTTTGAGGACGACAAAAT
>NZ_JBEOPQ010000135.1:0-759 GCF_040310285.1 Pseudomonas sp. HY2-MNA-CIBAN-0224
ATTAAGCTCATGCGCCAAACGCTAAAGCCGTCGTCTTTTCGGTTATGGCGTCAGCGTGTGAGTAATCGCGCTACCAAGCATCAAGCGAAACGTGAGTTTGCAGTTGGTCGCGCCTATTGTAAAACCCAATATAAACAGCGCTAGGGGTTTGAATCCTTAAGATTATTGCTTTAAAGGCTTAAGTTTTTTAAGTTAGTTCCTAGGGCGTGTCTTCATTTCAAAAATGGTGATAAAAATGAGATAAATTGCCGTCAAACAAGGAAAATAGCGCAGATAATATCGGGATATTAATCAGCTATTTGACGATGTTTGGCAAAATTTAGCCATTTTTAGCCCATTTAGATACAATCGCTTGAATTGAGGACACGCCCTAGTAAACCTGTATTTTTTAAAGTGTATCGAATATCTCAAACGCGTTTTATTCAGTAAACAATTATAACTGTTAAGGATGACCTATGAGCCAAGTTAGTGATAACCAAGCCAATAATAAAATCGCTGCCAAAAATCTAGTGACTATTAATAAGTCTGACATCCCAAGTGGCGGCATGAAGTCATATAAACAAGATGATGATAGTATCATTTTAATCACCCGTGATGAGGATGAGTTTTTTGCTTTTGATGGCAAATGCCCTCATGTTGGTGCAGATCTCGGTGACGGTATGCGCTGTGGCAATCGCGTGGTCTGTCCTTGGCACCATGGCAGTTTTGACAGTCGCGATGGCTCGCTCTTAGAGCCTGTTGCTATGCGCGGCCTGACTC
>NZ_JBEOPQ010000136.1:0-695 GCF_040310285.1 Pseudomonas sp. HY2-MNA-CIBAN-0224
GTACGGGGCTATTCCGGTTAATTTCGATAAGGTAGATGCTGCTGAGTTCATCATTGAACAGACCAAAGGGCATCGTGGCGTTGACGGCGTTATTGATGCGATTGGCTTTGAAGCCAAAGGCAGTATGCTAGAAACAATAATGACCAATTTGAAAATTGAAGGGTCAAGTGGTGCAGCTTTACGTCAATGTATTGCAGCTGTGCGTCGTGGCGGGGTCGTTAGTGTTCCTGGTGTGTATGCAGGACCCATTCATGGTTTCTTATTTGGTGACGCTTTTGATAAGGGGCTTACTTTCAAAATGGGCCAAACCCATGTACACAAGTATTTACCACAATTATTAGAGTATATTGAAAATGGTGATTTATCACCTGAAGCTATTATTACTCACCGTATGAATTTGTCTGACGCTGCTAAAGGTTATGAAATTTTCGAAAAGCGTGAAGAAGAATGTCGTAAAGTCATTTTAACTCCTTAATTTTTCAAATTTACCCTTAACTTTTAACATTTAAAGGTTAGGTCATAGCTGCTTTAACGAGATTATCTTAAATAATGATTATCGCTAAAGCAGCTAGTAAAAAAATCTTTGACTTGCTTTTCTCTGCACACGGCAAAAAAATCACCCCCCCCCAACCGCTGTTCATGGGGTTAGGGCGTACAAAAACTAACTACGTGTCTGAGTTGGTGTTAAAGCTTAG
>NZ_JBEOPQ010000137.1:0-687 GCF_040310285.1 Pseudomonas sp. HY2-MNA-CIBAN-0224
CTGCCCTTCCTCCCAACTTAAAGTGCTTTACAATCCGAAGACCTTCTTCACACACGCGGCATGGCTGGATCAGGCTTTCGCCCATTGTCCAATATTCCCCACTGCTGCCTCCCGTAGGAGTCTGGACCGTGTCTCAGTTCCAGTGTGACTGATCATCCTCTCAGACCAGTTACGGATCGTAGCCTTGGTGAGCCATTACCTCACCAACTAGCTAATCCGACCTAGGCTCATCTGATAGCGCAAGGCCCGAAGGTCCCCTGCTTTCTCCCGTAGGACGTATGCGGTATTAGCGTCCGTTTCCGAACGTTATCCCCCACTATCAGGCAGATTCCTAGGTATTACTCACCCGTCCGCCGCTCTCAAGAGAAGCAAGCTTCTCTCTACCGCTCGACTTGCATGTGTTAGGCCTGCCGCCAGCGTTCAATCTGAGCCATGATCAAACTCTTCAGTTCAAACATCTTTGGGTTTTTAAGAAACCCTAAACTTGGCTCAGCAATCGTTGGTTACATCTTTGATTTCTCGCGGAGTAACTTGTGATGCTGATAATCTTTTTGACTATCAGTCTGACTCCACAAGCACCCACACGAATTGCTTGATTCAGTTGTTAAAGAGCGGTTGGTTAAGCTTTCGCTCAACCGAGGCGCGCATTCTACAGCAGCCTCTGTTGCTGTCAAGCGGTTATTTTAA
>NZ_JBEOPQ010000138.1:0-675 GCF_040310285.1 Pseudomonas sp. HY2-MNA-CIBAN-0224
AAAAGTTGGACACCCATCCAACTTTTTGGGTTTTCAACATGAATAAGTACACAGAGCAATTTAAGCTCACCGCCATCAAGGCCTATCTCGTGGGCAGCAAGGGGCTGCGTACGGTCGCCCAGCGATTCGATATCGACGTCAGCCTGCTCCGCCGCTGGGTCTCAAGCTATAAGCTCCATGGCTCGATCAGCCCTCGTAAACGCGGCCAACCTTACAGCGCGAGCTTCAAACGTAACGTTGTTGAGTACAAGCGCACGCACCATCTATCTCTTCGTCAGGTCGCTGCGCACTTTGGCCTTGGTCAATCATCTCAAGTAGGCATTTGGGAGCAGCAGTACTACAGTGGCGACCTTGAATCGCCAACCATCGCAAAAAGAAGAAAGTCTGTCGTAATGACGAAGAAGCCCAAACCCGCTGTGCCCGAAGATAAAGACGATGCACTGAAACCGCGTGAGCAGTTGATGGCTGAACTTGAATACCTGCGCATGGAGAACGCCTACCTAAAGGAGTTGGAGGCTTTGCAGGAACAGAAAAGACGACGGCAACCGAAAAAACCCTAATCGTCTCGAAACTGAAAAGCGTATTCCCTCTGGCGGATCTACTGAAGCTGGCGGGTGTGGCGCGCAGTACGTTTTACTATCAAGTCCAGGCACAACAGCGCCCAGATAAGCACGC
>NZ_JBEOPQ010000139.1:0-662 GCF_040310285.1 Pseudomonas sp. HY2-MNA-CIBAN-0224
TGTAACTGCTTATAATCCACTAACAGGAGAATAAGCAATGACGACTCAATCTGACATCAAGAAACTGGCTGAGCAAATGGCTGGTAGCATGAAAAGCTTCGATGACATCAAAGACTTCTTAGATTAACACATGAAGTGCAATACCAAATATGAGGTGAAAAAAAGACCTAGATGCGCTAGCATCAAAGTCTTTATCCACCGACCAAAGTGAGATTGCAACCATGAACTATACGCATCTAAGCCTAGGGGAACGATACCAGATTTATGCCCTTATAGGGGCAGAACATAGTATTAATTTTATAGCGCGGGCGTTAAACAGAAGTCCCAGTACCATATTAAGAGAAATCAGACGCAATAAAAGCCTGCGCGGTTACCGAGTCAATAACGCTCACAAGAAAGCTTGTGCAAGACGATCAAACAATGCGCTCAGCATCATCGCTGACGTATGGGACTGGGTCACAGACAAGCTTAAAGAGAACTGGAGTCCCCAGCAAATAGCAGGTGTTCATGGTGGACTCAGTCATATGAGCATTTATCGCTATATATGGACAAACAAGCGTAAGGGCGGCAGGTTATGGCAGTGTCTCAGACGTAAAGCCAAGCCTTATCGGCAGCGTTTAACTGCTGAGACTCGTGGTCGTATTAATGACAGAGTCTCTATC
>NZ_JBEOPQ010000140.1:0-659 GCF_040310285.1 Pseudomonas sp. HY2-MNA-CIBAN-0224
AGTTGTAGCTATCGATACAAGGCTCACCAATCGGTGCATAGCCATGAGAGCGAATGGTCTCGTGCTCAAAGCCGCTTTCGTCCATCTATACACTGGAGTAGCCTTGCTGCTTAAAGTGCTCAAGCTTATTCTGATATATCGCTCTTTTGATCGGACAGGCTTTTGGATGTTCTAAAGTCTTTTTTTTGACTGATGCCTAGGCGTTTTAAAGCCTCACAAATGGCTGGGGCAGTACAGTTGAACCGTCTTGCTCTCTCATAGTGATAGTCATCAGGGTAACGCTCAACGTCTTTACGTAGTGCATCATCTGGTATTTTTGATGGCGTAACATTGCGAGTGCTCTTACTATGCAGCCGTTTCTTCCACTTTTGAATGGTGGTTGGACTAATATCATAAAAAGAGGCTGCCTCGGCAAAAGTCATGCCACCTGCTAAGCTTTTAAGAACTTGTTTGCGATAATCTAGTGAGTAAGTCATGATAATTGAGTATATCTGTTGAGATGTTTTATCTTATAACATTTTTATATTTAATACACTATACTATGTTTTTATCCTTGATAATTCATTTGCCAGCCTTAATATAAACAATAGCAGACGCGGTGTGGGTAATTAAATAATTTTGCATCGCATTATTAGTGGTCGCTATTATCTATATTAATG
>NZ_JBEOPQ010000141.1:0-645 GCF_040310285.1 Pseudomonas sp. HY2-MNA-CIBAN-0224
CCAAAGGCGATGCCTGCAGGCAGATAGCCCATCGCGACTGGCAGGCTCTTTTTGAAGCCTCCTGCCCAATCATAGTGAGCGGCTTGTTGATGATTTAGTTCCTTTGAATGAATGGTCACATGACATCCTAATTTTCTAACAGTATTGTTTTTTGACTAGGGCGTGTTGAACATTCGACCATGGCACTGACAGAGACTATTTTTTAGGCGATTCAACGTTAAAAATCTTAAGTTTAGTCTTTCTAAACGTCTATTTTTAACACAGAAGCGGCAAAAAACAGTCCTGTCCCTACGGGCTGATGCTAAAATCGCCCCATACTGCGTTGCAAGTCTAGCTAAGGTATTAACATTATCGTCGACTTGCGCCTTGTATGAAACCATTTTAGCAATCAGCAGTGCCTATTTGTGAATGTTCAACACGCCCTAATCATTATTAATCGTATTTTGTATAACAGTACCATCTTTTGCAGATTAGAGGAATTAACGACACGCCACCGCAAAATTTGCTACTATTTAATTTTTATTTTTATCATCTAGGTAATGGAATTATGGCCAAGAATGCCCTACAAGCTCAACTTTTAAAAGCGGGATTGGTTGATAGCAAAAAAGCCAAAAAGATAAGCAAGCAATCTGAACATGCCAAGCG
>NZ_JBEOPQ010000142.1:0-630 GCF_040310285.1 Pseudomonas sp. HY2-MNA-CIBAN-0224
ACATGCCTGCAGCCAGTACGGTTCATGCCATTCTCAAGCGCAATGAGCGCATCGACCCTCATGCAGGCCTAGTCAAACCTTTCATCAGATTTGAACACGAGCAACCCAATGATCTGTGGCAAATGGACTTTAAAGGCCATGTGCCCATGCGTACGGGTCGCTGCCATCCATTGACTCTTCTGGATGACCACTCGCGTTTCTTTTTAACGATCGCCGCCTGTGGCAACGAGCAGCGCAATACCGTGCAGGCCCATTTGATCAATGCATTTCGCCTTTACGGGCTACCTGAGCGCATGACGATGGACAACGGGGCGCCGTGGGGCGACGAGCCTGATGCCTATACAGGGCTGGAAATCTGGATCATGCGTCAGGGCGTAAGGGTGAGCCACTCACGCCCCTATCACCCTCAAACGCAGGGCAAGCTGGAAAGGCAGCATCGCAGCATGATCAGGGAGGTCTTTAAGGGCTTGTGTCTGATTGACCTGCCCAGCGCGCAGTGCACGCTGGACGAATGGCGCAAGACCTACAACTACGAGCGTCCGCACGGCGGCATAGGCATGCAGGTACCAGCGTCTCGATATACGCCCAGCGCACGGGAGTATCAGGAGGTGCTACCTGCCATCGAGTACG
>NZ_JBEOPQ010000143.1:0-627 GCF_040310285.1 Pseudomonas sp. HY2-MNA-CIBAN-0224
CAAAAAGGCAGGGGGTAACTTACATAGCGCCCTTAGATGTCAAAAGCGCTATAGGAAACGCCGTCTGCAAGGTTATGATAGGCGCGGAAAGATAGCGAACCGCTGTGATATCAATGACCGTCCCAGTATCATTGAAGCGCGCAGTCGTATGGGCGATTATGAAGGGGATACGGTGGTTGGTCGTGGACATCAAGGTGTGCTTGTCACTCTAGTGGATAGAACAACTCGAGAGACTAAGATCAAAGCGCTACCCAATCGCAAGGCAGTAGCCGTCACACAAGCTTGCATTGGCATGCTAAAAGGTGAACAGGCGTTAAGTATCACCTTTGATAACGGTAAAGAGTTTGCTGACCATGAAACGATGGCAACAGCGTTGAAGGCTGATATTTATTTTGCTCAGCCTTATCATTCTTGGGAGCGTGGAACGAATGAGAATACCAATGGGTTAATTCGTCAGTTTCTACCGAAGTCAATGCGTCTGGATAACCTATGCATGCACTTAGTTCAGTCGATTGAAGACAGTTTAAATAATCGACCTAGAAAGGTGCTAGGGTTTAGAACACCTCTTGAGGTAAAATCTAGCTTCGGGTGCGTTGCACTTCAATGTTGAATCCAAGTTATAAAGAC
>NZ_JBEOPQ010000144.1:0-625 GCF_040310285.1 Pseudomonas sp. HY2-MNA-CIBAN-0224
TCAAAGCTGGGCAGTATGTAATCAAGAGTAGGGTAAATAAACCAAAAATTAGTGCTTCTAATTCGTCATTAAAGCTGCCTTCAAATTCAACACTGAAAGTACCTAACGGTGTTATAAATAAATTTCCTGAGAGCTTCAAATCTCCTATACCTAATAGAAAAGGAGGGGAAGGTTATCGCTGGTTTGATGGAGCAAATAAAGGAAATAGCGTACGTATAGATAAAGGTAATCCAAGCAACTCTCAAATTCGGCAACAAGTTGACCATGTTATTATAAACAACAACGGCAGAATAATTGGTAGAAACGGTGAACCTATTAAGGGCACAATTAAAGATAATTGGGATCAAGCACATATCCCACTTAAGGAGTATGAACAATGGAACAAGTGGAATTCACCGAAATAAAATATCCAGACATGAGAAATAACCTAATTGCTTATACAGAATCATTATCGGATTCAGAGTATCAACGTCAATACTGGGGAAAATCCAATCCAGATAACCCTAGTTTTTACGATGACTTTGATGCAAGTGTAAATTTCTTAGATGACATGCTAGAAAGAGATAGCGATCCAAACGCTTGGATTGGTCTAGTTTTGAAAAATGACAAAGAAGCTAAATTATTT
>NZ_JBEOPQ010000145.1:0-613 GCF_040310285.1 Pseudomonas sp. HY2-MNA-CIBAN-0224
CATTGGTAGCAGTCTGGCACACAGCTATCGAACGATAGAAACGCCAAATGCTGACCCCGACCTCACCTCTAAAAATTATCATAGCGTTGCTACCCCTGAAGCCGTTAAACAGGCAATAAAAGATCGACTTCCTGAAAAAAGACGCTCTGATGCGGTGCTCTGTATTGAGTATTTGATCACCGCCAGTCCTGAATGGGAAGGTTGGGGAAAAAGCCAAGAAGCTGAATTTTTTAAGCGATCTGCTCAGTGGCTCATGGATAAACATGGAGAAGGAAATATTGCAGGTATGAGTATTCATCGGGACATAAGTACACCGCAGCTGGTCGCTTATGTCGTTCCTATTGATCAAAAAGGGAAGCTCAACTGTAAGGATTTTCTAGGCGGCAGGGTTAAGTTAAATCAGATGCAAACCAATTTTGCCAATACGGTCGCTGATTTAGGACTAGCGAGGGGCAAGGAAGGCTCTAAAGCCAAGCATACCAGCATCAAGGAATATTACCACGACATCAACCATGCTAGAGATTTTAGTATTACAACCGTATCACCTAAGCCTGAAATGTTTGAAAGCAAGGCTCGGTATGGTGAAAAGGTCACAGCAGCCGTTATTGAGCAA
>NZ_JBEOPQ010000146.1:0-608 GCF_040310285.1 Pseudomonas sp. HY2-MNA-CIBAN-0224
GTCATGAGATGCCCATAGACGAATTTATCATCAATATCTATTTAATGGTAGAGCAATATTACAAAATAGTCGTCACCAAACCCTTGCGAAGTGCAGGTTACGCGCCAAAGCTAAGTGATCCTGAGGTCATTTGCATGGAGATGGTCGGTGAATTTTTACACCTTGATCAAGACAAACAAATTTGGCAATACTTTACCCAGCATTGGCAAGCCTGGTTTCCAGCCATAGGCTCATACCCTAACTTCGCAAAGCACTGCGCCAATCTGTGGCAAGTCAAACAGCGGATACAAGATAAAGTCAGTCAACTTGAGGGCTGTGACAACATCCATTTTATGGACGGCTTTCCGATACCTGTCTGTCATTATGGACGCGCTTATCGGCATAAGAATTATCAAGACTTAGCAGCTTTTAGCTACTGTGCCGCTAAGCAAGAGAGGTACTATGGCTTTGAAGGCCATTTGCTTGTTAACTTATCGGGCATGATTAAAGGCTTTACCTTTGCTCCTGCCAATGTTGATGAAAGAGCGGTTGCCCCAGAAATCACCACTCATATTCATGGGCTACTTGGCGCTGATAAAGGGTATATCAGCCCTAGTCTCACTCAGCAC
>NZ_JBEOPQ010000147.1:0-588 GCF_040310285.1 Pseudomonas sp. HY2-MNA-CIBAN-0224
AACGCCTTCACAAGCCATAAGACTGTTCTTGAACCAAGTAGCCGATACTAATGCGATTCCTCTGTCTTTTGACTATCAACAACCTAAGCTCAACGCGCAAACACTTGCTGCTATTGCAGAGGTCGCGAGCGGTAACGGCACTAAGTACGATAGCTTTGGTGATTTGATGGATGAGCTAGAAGGCGAGGCTGATGAGATCCATTGAAGTATCCAGTCAGTTTAAGAGAGATGCCAAAAAGAATTATCTAAGCTTGCTCACTCCTGCATGGGGCGAGGTGCTTAATTGTTTGACGAACGATATACCGCTACCGGCTAAATACAAAGACCATGCGTTGACCGGCAATCATAAAGGGTTTAGGGATTGCCATATTAAGCCTGATTTGGTGCTTATCTACCGTGTTCAGAGCGATACGGTAGATTTTGTTAGGCTGGGTAGCCATTCAGAGGTGTTTGATTAGCCTGTTTTAAGTGGTTCCACAATGACAGTCTGTTTTGAGTAGTCTGTTAATAGGTTTTTGGAGTGAAATAGCTAGTTCCGCTGGGGTATACTCTATTCACATACCTGATATCAATTTAGCTGAAGGTAAA
>NZ_JBEOPQ010000148.1:0-580 GCF_040310285.1 Pseudomonas sp. HY2-MNA-CIBAN-0224
AAGATAGATTGAGTGCAGAGCCACGGTTTCCGCCTGCCCTTATATTATACATAAGATAACGAGAGAAACCAGTCGGTGCTTATAGCAAAAAACCCCGCATCATGACGATGCGGGGTTTATTTTTATCTTACTAATTAGCTTTAAAACCAATATTAGGTCAACTGAGCAACGTTAATTTTATCCGCTTCTTCAGTATAATCAGTCATACGGTCAAAGTTCATGTACTGATATACTTCATCACCCATGCTGTTTAGCATACCAGCATACTGCTGATATTCGTCGTTGGTTGGCAATTTACCAAGTACCGCTGCTACGGCTGCAAGCTCTGCAGAAGCAAGGTATACGTTAGCGCCTTGACCTAGACGGTTCGGGAAGTTACGGGTTGACGTTGATACCGCAGTAGAGTTCGGTGCGATACGGGCTTGGTTACCCATACATAGTGAACAACCTGGCATCTCAGTACGAGCGCCGGCTTGAGCATAAATGTGGTAATAGCCTTCTTCCATTAATTGACGCGCATCGCTCGTCGTTGGTGGCGCAATCCATAGACGAGTTTTCAGTCTACCTGCTGGTCCGGCTT
>NZ_JBEOPQ010000150.1:0-542 GCF_040310285.1 Pseudomonas sp. HY2-MNA-CIBAN-0224
GCTTTATACGTGCTATTGCTTTTGGCACTGGTCGCCAGATAAACCACCACTTGTCCTAAGATAATACGTGCTTCTGGCATACCAATCGACTGTACACTACGTAATGCTGCATCGGCGAGGAGTAAGGCATTCGGATTGGCATTGCCGATATCTTCACTGGCCAAAATCACTAAGCGCCGCGCAATAAAGTCAGCGGGCTCACCGCCAACGAGCATCCGCGCCATCCAGTACAAAGCCGCATCAGGATCGGAGCCACGGACGGATTTGATCATGGCAGATATAATGTCGTAATGCTGCTCGCCATCCTTGTCATATCGTACTAAGGCGGTTTGCGCCACTCGGCTAACCAGTTCGTCATCAATGATAACTGGCGACTGTTTGCTATCTGCCGTTTGAATCGCCAGCTCTAATACATTCAGCGCTTTTCTGGCATCACCATGTGCCAATTGACTGATGGTATTTTGTGCTTGCAGGTCGATAGTCAAATTTTGCAGAATGTTGTCTTCTTGCATGGCTCGTTGTAAGACCGCACTGATTTGTTC
>NZ_JBEOPQ010000151.1:0-535 GCF_040310285.1 Pseudomonas sp. HY2-MNA-CIBAN-0224
GTATTAGGCTAACGCGTTACTTAGCTGCCAAGATTATGAAGCAAATGAAACTGGTCAGTTGCCAGCTCAAGACCCACAAATACAAGCACGCTGATCAGGAACATAAAACCCATGACAACCTTTTAAAACGCAGATTTAGCCCAACGGCGCCCAACCAAGTCTGGACGGGCGATGTCACTTATATTCGCATTAAAGGCGGCTGGTGTTACCTAGCCGTTGTTTTAGACCTGTACGCCCGTCGTGTGGTGGGCTTTAGTGTCTCAGACTCACCCGATAGTATTCTGACAGGTAACGCTCTGAAAATGGCGTATCAGACGAGACTCAAACCAAGTGGTGTGTTATTTCACTCAGATCAGGGCACGCATTACACCAGTAAGAAATTTGCTGAATCAATCGATGATTGCGACGGTATGACACAGAGTATGAGCCGTCGTGGAAATTGTTGGGATAACGCCCCAACTGAGCGCTTCTTTAGAAGCTTCAAAACAGAGTGGATGCCAAAGGGCGGTTATGAGAATATCGCTGAGGCTAAAAG
>NZ_JBEOPQ010000152.1:0-533 GCF_040310285.1 Pseudomonas sp. HY2-MNA-CIBAN-0224
TCTGGCGTGTCGCCCGGGAATTGACCAGGTACACCTCAAATCCTCGTGCATCCAGTACTTCAAAAAGAGGGATCCAGTAAACGCCTGTGGCTTCCATCGCGACGACCTTGATTTGCAATGAAGCAAGCCAGTCGGCCAATGCGATCAGATCATCGGTAAAGGTCAAAAATTTTCGGACAGGTGGGTCGGCTCGATCAGGATTGACCGCGACCCAATGCTCACGACTGCCAACATCAATGCCGGCACAGTCGTGATGGATAATCTCAAAGCGTTTTTGGTTCTTGCGCGCCATGACAATTCCTCGCAGGATTGAAATGCGCGCGCGGGGGAACACGGTGGCGAAAGGGTTCACTCTCTTATACGAGGTCACGGCATGCCGTGCCTTCAGCGACTCTACGCCGATACCGTGCGGATCACTCTCTTATTCGGGTGCGGACACACCAGTGCTAGCGACGAACTCTGCCCCCGCGCGCGCTCTTCAACTCTAGACCCAGTTTGCTGCGCGACAGCGCGGCGTCGAAGACGGGGCGGCC
>NZ_JBEOPQ010000153.1:0-532 GCF_040310285.1 Pseudomonas sp. HY2-MNA-CIBAN-0224
TGCCACTACTGATCACGACGATTGGCTTTACTCTATCTACAGTGGCATTAGCTTGCAAAGCATTTTGTGCATAAAAATCCTGCAACCATTGCTCATACTGGCTCTGCGCATCCTCTGGCATGATGCGCTCGTACCAAGCAATACTATCGATATGCACACCGCGCGCCTGTAAGGTATCGACTAGCAGACGACGTCCGCCAAGCCCGCGCCATATCAATAGCTTATCGCCTGCTTGTAGACTTTCTATCTCAGGCATCGCTAGCATACCTTCATTATTGGCAATGCTAGGCTGTCGTACTTGATAACTGGCCCCGGGTAGCTGGGCATTATTGAGGACAGCAGCAGTCGCATCACCAACCGCAATCAAATGACTTGGCGTTTCTAACGCCATCAATGCGGACTCTACCAGCTCAGTAGTCTTATTTGGTTTTTGACGCTCAACCTCAAGTGCTTGCCACATGGCTAACCCAGAGGCCGCAGCGGTCGGACTAACAATAACCAATGCTTGATAATCACCTGCCAGCCACTGCCG
>NZ_JBEOPQ010000154.1:0-529 GCF_040310285.1 Pseudomonas sp. HY2-MNA-CIBAN-0224
GTACTGCTCTGTTCCTACAAGCTTGCCTTGATTGGCTTTGTTATGCCAATTTGATAGCGTTTGCATGGCAATGCCAAGCTGCTTTGCGGTAGCCGAGATATTGCCATTATTGTCTGATATCTTCTTGACAGCTTCTGCTTTAAATTCTGTGCTGTAAGTTCTGATTTTCTTGGTCATGGTAAACTCCTGTGAATACGCTTAGTTTACCAAGTTTATCTCTACGGTTTCTTCAGCATAGCTCATAGTTTTTATTTTGGGTATCATAAAATAGTTTGTCACAATATTTCTTATGGTACTAAGTATGGTTCCCTAGTGAGGACTTAAACCTTCGGCTGTAGGCTAATGGTATCAACGTTTCAAATCGCTGAAATAGTCACAGTGTACCTCATGGTGTGTACTTACCATACATATTCTATCGTGATTGATGCGCTATATAGGTATCGAACTGTTTGGCTTTGCTTACTCAAAATTTTTCACTAATCTTATTTATAGCGTTTTTTCTGATGAACGATTCATCATCATTGGTTAA
>NZ_JBEOPQ010000156.1:0-516 GCF_040310285.1 Pseudomonas sp. HY2-MNA-CIBAN-0224
TTCCTACGGTAGATACTCTCTTTTCAAGGGGCGTTTGCGAGCTGGTCTGACAAGAGGCTGGACTGGTCTCGGTCATGCCATAAGCAATGGTCACCTCGCTCATGTGCATCTTATCCATGACACGGCGCATGACCTCAATAGGACAGCTTGAGCCGCCCATAATACCGGTGCGCAGACTAGATAAATCAAAGCTATCAAATTCTGGATGATCAAGTTCCGCGATAAACATCGTTGGTACTCCAAGCAGGGCAGTACACTTTTCTGCTTCCACTGTTTGCAATACCGTTAGCGGATCAAAACCATCATTGGGATACACCGCGCAACCACCGTGAGTTAAAATGGCTAAATTGCCACCCACCATGCCAAAGCAGTGATAAAGCGGCAATGGGATACATAGCCTATCTTCTTCTGTCAGCCTCATTCCTTCGCCCATAAAATAGCCGTTGTTCAAGATATTACGATGCGTTAAGGTAGCGCCTTTGGGTGTGCCGGTTGTGCCACTGGTAAACTGCACAC
>NZ_JBEOPQ010000157.1:0-515 GCF_040310285.1 Pseudomonas sp. HY2-MNA-CIBAN-0224
CCTTACAGCCCTGATTTAAACCCTATTGAAAAAAAATGGGCACAGGCTAAGTTTCTACGACAAGGGTGGATGGAGAATAATTTACCTAAGCTGTTTCATGATATGGGTTGTACTAATTTTATTCTGGATTGACTATAGCATTATTCCAAACTCCTGAGCTATTACTAAGGAAAAAACTCACTTGAACTTGGGTTCCTAGTATTTGATGTATAATATGACTTACTCTATTACAATAGGCCTGATCATTCCCATAAACTGAAACTGCAACACTCCGAACTTGGGACAAGGCTATACGCTCCAAAATATAGATATCTTGTTCCCATAATCCCCATCCATATATAACTAAAGAAGGCTCTAAAGTAGTGAGAACCTCTCTATAAACCGTATTTAAATAGCTACTACTTCGTATTGAATTTATTTTCTGCTTAGATGTACCTTCACTAACAAATAGTGGAACTACCTGCTCAGATTGCCATGCTCTTAGTATTGCTTCAAGCAAACCATCGCTGTTACCC
>NZ_JBEOPQ010000158.1:0-511 GCF_040310285.1 Pseudomonas sp. HY2-MNA-CIBAN-0224
CGCGAGCATAGCGTAAGGCTAACTGGGCAAGCGGATGACTGGGATCGGCTGTAACAAGTAGTAGCGGGGTATCTGTAGTCATAAATGTGGTATCGCTGTTTAGCAGTTGTTGATAATAAGGATTAGCACTCAATTATTGAAGGTATGGATCAGTATTAGGGTCTGTTGAACATTCAAATGTGGCACTGGCTATTTTTTAGACAATACGCAGTGAAATTTTTGACGCCTAGTCATTCTAGGTTAGATAATTTCGCCATGTATTGGCAAAAAATAGCCCTGCCCTGAAAGGCTGATGCTAAAATCACCCCAAACGTTGTTGTAAACCTAGCTAAGGTCTCGACATTATCGTCGGTTTACGCCTGATTTGATAAAAGGTTTGGGACGATTTTAGCAATCAGCAGTCCTAATATTTGAATGTTCAACAGACCCTATTGATATTGACTGCCACTATTTATCTCAGCAGATTATCCCGTTATAAATATGATTGGACAATCGTAAACGAAAACCCAAG
>NZ_JBEOPQ010000159.1:0-506 GCF_040310285.1 Pseudomonas sp. HY2-MNA-CIBAN-0224
GTGGTGGCGATGCGTTGGTTGAGGGCGTCGTACTCGTGCTGCCAGATGGCAACGTGGCAGGGTTTGTAGAGGTGCAGGTGCTGGTGTTCGCGGGTGTTGTTGCCCGCAGCATCGTAAAACCACTGCAGTTTGCAGGTCGGGTTGGTGGCCAGCAGCAGGTTGCCGTTGCCGTCGTAGGCAAAGGTTTCTGTCTGCCATTGCTTGCCACCTTGGTAGGCGGCGTGGCGGGCGCTCAGACGGCCGAGCGGGTCGTAGTCGTATCGCCAGACCCGATCGCCGTCGGATCGGTGGGTCGGCTGTTGGCTGCCGTTTTCGTACTGGTAGTGAATGGTTTGCCGGTCGAAGCCGGTTTCGTTCAGCAGTTTGCCAGCCGGATCGTAGACGAAGGTGGCTGTGCTGTTGTTCTCGTTACGCAGTTCCAGTAATTGGCCGCGTTTGTCCCAGCGGTAGGCGAGGGTGGTGCCGTCGGCCTGCTGGCGTTGCTGGATCAAGCCGGCTTCGTTGTA
>NZ_JBEOPQ010000160.1:0-506 GCF_040310285.1 Pseudomonas sp. HY2-MNA-CIBAN-0224
TAAAACGGTAGAGCTAGAGCAAACTTATATAAAAGCGGTAGAGCTGATAACTGAATACTGCAATGATGAGCAAAAAGTACTTTTAATAGATGAGTGTAGCGTACCGATGAACGGGCATAGAAGCCATATTGGTAGTGATATGGTACTAAAGACCACAATGTGCCAGCAGTTCTTTAATCAACTGACTATCAGTGCTGAGAGTTTTAATGGAAAGTTAAAATCCCACATGGATCGCTATATTGCGCAGTTCAATAGTTATAGCATTTGGCTATGGCACATTATCCTGATCCAAACGGGTATTCGCCCAGTCAGACATGCACCAGGATTACTCAATCAGTTTGATTTGAAGCGGCGTATATTATGGGTATCTGACAAAGAAGAGCGTCATGCGCAGTCTGATGGCAGGCTCATTCCTCTTAGCAAGTTTTTGATAACTGCTATACAAAACTATATGACTTATATTAAGCAATTTGCCGCCATCTATAATCCATTATGTCCAGCAGCGC
>NZ_JBEOPQ010000161.1:0-506 GCF_040310285.1 Pseudomonas sp. HY2-MNA-CIBAN-0224
ATACTATAGCTACGCCCAGTGCTATCGAGGACATAGATTTTTTCGTTGGATTTACCGCGCGCGTAGGCTTGATAGCCATCGCCTGAGCGATAACTCATGCCTTGAGCATCGACATCATGACCTTTGGCCGCGCGTATCCATCCCGCTTTGGATAAGATAGCGGTAATCGGCTCACTCGGTATGAGATCCGACTCTTTGAGCGCTTGCGCTTCTTCGCGTTCTGCCAATTGTGCCACGCGCTCGTTACCGTGTTCTTTCATATCGGCGGTAAGCTCATCAATCATCAGATTGGTCAGGCTGTCTGGATTGTCCAAGTATTCTTGAATGATAGCGCGTTCAGCAGCCAGCTCATCTTGCTCGCGGCGAAGCTCAATCTCTTCTAGTTTAGCGAGCTGACGCAGACGAATCGCAGCAGATAGACCCGCAGGTCCGCCGCCGACGATGATGACGTCGAATTCCATTGATTCGCGCTCAATCTCAGGCTCTGCCGCGACAGGTTCTACTAC
>NZ_JBEOPQ010000162.1:0-502 GCF_040310285.1 Pseudomonas sp. HY2-MNA-CIBAN-0224
GTGCCAATAACATGAGTACGCAAATAATGGCTAGTAAAAAATTAAAGAAGGAGTCTGCGATGGAATTAAATACATTAGCAATCATAATCTAATCCTTATGCATTACTTAACTTTTTTATTTGTATTGTTTCTAGGTTTAGTCTAAAAGTCAGTTCTAAAGTGGGCTGATAGATAACATATAGTTAAGTCTTTATAACGTTATTCCAAAGCTTGGTCACAAATGTGTCATCGTCATGGACAATGCCAGATTTCATAAGAACAAACGTATCAAAAAGCTATTAAACCGACACGGTCACCGTATACTCTGGCTACCGCCTTACAGTCCTGATCTAAATCCTATTGAACACAAATGGGCTGAGGTAAAAAAGCTCAGGCAGGGCTGGGGTGAGAATGATCTAAATCATTTATTCAGCAATGTCTGCTGTTACAACTTTAAGTTGGATTGACTATATCTTATTTAAGATCAGATAAAATAAATGACTATTTATTGAGGATATGAGTC
>NZ_JBEOPQ010000163.1:0-493 GCF_040310285.1 Pseudomonas sp. HY2-MNA-CIBAN-0224
CTGCTCCTAACCTCTATCCTGATGAACCTGCCGTACAGATTACAAGTGCCGCAGCAGGTACGCAGCTGTCTGATGGTATCTTAACCCAGTCTCAAAGCTTACTCGAAGAGGCTGGAATTAATAATCATGATGGTACCTTTGAAGGCAACAGTGCGCTGGTACGTCTTGATAACCCCGTCGAGCAGCTCAAAGCTCAGGAAGTACTGCGCCAGAATCTGGGCGAAGACTATGTGGTCGCGCTTAACTTAGCGCAGACGACCCCGCAGTGGCTGCGTGATATCGGTGCTAAGCCGATGAAGCTTGGTCTCGATTTGCGCGGTGGTGTTCGTTTTGTACTAGAAGTTGACATGGACAAGGCTCTCGATCAACGCCTGACTAGTGCGAGCCGCGATGTACGTCGTGACCTACGGGCTGAGCGTATCGCGATCAAAGGCATCAAAACTGAAAACCAAGGCATCATGCTGCATTTCGCTGATACCGATGCGCGTAACCG
>NZ_JBEOPQ010000164.1:0-482 GCF_040310285.1 Pseudomonas sp. HY2-MNA-CIBAN-0224
TCCATCACTGAGTTATCCCAGCAATTACCTTTACGGCTCATGCTTTGCTGCATGTCGTTTCGAGCCAGCAGCGCTCTGTAGCTCACGCTGGCGTATTGACTGCCGCGATCCGAGTGGGCGATCAGGCCCGGTGGCGGTTGGCGCTGAGCGATAGCTAGCTGCATTGCGCTGCACACCAATTCTGCTGGCATGTTGGGGGCCATCGACCACCCCACTACCTTGCGCGAGAACAAGTCCAACACCACCGCCAGATAGAGCCAGCCACTGCGAGTTCTAATGTAGGTGATATCCGCCACCCAGGCCTTGTTCACAGCCTCAGGCTCAAACTGGCGGTTCAACACATTCTCGGCAATCGGCAGATCATGTTTGCTATCGGTGGTGTGCACAAACTTACGTTTCCAGGCCGAGCGCAAGCCATTTGAACGCATCAGCCCGCGGATTTTATAAAGCCCCACTTCGATGCCCTGGGCCTGCAAAACCTT
>NZ_JBEOPQ010000165.1:0-480 GCF_040310285.1 Pseudomonas sp. HY2-MNA-CIBAN-0224
TGCAAAGAGACTATCATCTGCTCAATAGACGCTTTAACGATAGGAGCGGTGTCTGTGGCCTCCGTTTTTTCCAATCGATTCAGCTCACGTTGTAAGTCTTCTTGTAGCGCGTCTAAGCGCGACAGTAAAGACTTGAGGTGACGCGCCTCTGCTGGCGGCGGTGTCCACAATTTAGGCTTAGCACTATAGGTGTAGCGGGCTAATAACATACTATCTTTCTTATCCGTCTTGTTGCGACTTCCTAAACTAGCAGCATAGCTTTTGACGTAAGCAGGATTGATGATGCTAACGTTAAGCTTTTTATCAAATAGGTAGTAGGCGATGTTCTCGTGATAGACGCCTGTAGCTTCAAGGGTTATGTGGATGTTGTTTAAGTCATCAGTAATGTTAGCAATTAGCCAGTTGATAAGAGCAGCATAGTCACTGTGATCATTTTTAAAGACTTTAGTTTTGAATTTTAGTTTGTCAGTGTCTTTGAGC
>NZ_JBEOPQ010000166.1:0-476 GCF_040310285.1 Pseudomonas sp. HY2-MNA-CIBAN-0224
GTAGTAAGGTCTTCATAGCGTCCATCACGCCCTGCACCCTGAGTTTTTTTACGCTCTTGACGGGTTTTGTATTTACGCACTTGTCTATCAAGCTTGTCTGCCATCTCATTAATGGCTTTATACATATCATCCTCAAGTGCTTGGACAAACATTTCTTGACCTGAGACTCGCATAATCGCTTCGGCTTTATGGCTTTTTTTACCACCATCACTTGCGCCGCTATTGTCTAGCGATAAGATCACTTTAATACTTTGTATCTGATCGAAGTGACGCTCTACTTTTTCAAGTTTTTCGCGAACTGCTTTGTCCATCGCATCGGTAACACTGATATGGTGACCACTGATAGAAACATTCATATTATTGTCCTTTTATTTATGACTTACAATCAACAGATGAGATAGCATTCCTGCCTTTATCATCTTGCCTTACCAACGACCGCTACAAAATTTTCGGTAAAAACTGACGTATTATTGTAT
>NZ_JBEOPQ010000167.1:0-475 GCF_040310285.1 Pseudomonas sp. HY2-MNA-CIBAN-0224
TTGGTCGGCTGAAGCAAAACTTGCCGTGATTATTGAAACAGCGCCGCTGTCGGAAGCGGAGATAAACCAGTATTGCCGTGAAAAGGGCTTGTTCCGCGAGCAAGTACAGCAGTGGAAACAGGATTGTTTAGCTGGTTTTCAAACCTCAGAAGTACAAACTAAAACCATTAAACAGCAGGCTAAGGCTGACAAAGCCGAAATCAAATCGCTGCAACGGGAATTGCGCTATAAGGAGAAAGCGCTGGCTGAAGCTGCTGCGTTACTGGTGCTCAGAAAAAAGCTCAATGCGCTCTGGGGGGATGACAGCGAGGAGAGCTAACCCCCTTGCCTGAGCGCATCGCATTGATTGCCTTAATCCAAGAGGCGTATACCCAGGGTGCTCGCCTTTATAAGGCTTGTGCTGAAACGGGCCTCAGTAAGCGTACCTATCGACGTTGGTATCGAGAAGGTCAAGTGCAAGCTGATTTAAGGCCAA
>NZ_JBEOPQ010000168.1:0-475 GCF_040310285.1 Pseudomonas sp. HY2-MNA-CIBAN-0224
TAGCAGATTATCCAAATTATACTGATATGATTGGCCTAAGTGCACAATTCCAACTCGCATAATCGTAGAGTATTTCATGAAAATTTTAATCGCCCCTGACTCATTTAAAGAAAGCCTAGAAGCATTGGATGTCTGCCACGCTATCCAGTCTGGATTCAGTCAAGTGTTTCCTGACGCTGACTATAAGCTGCTACCCATGGCAGATGGCGGTGAAGGAACTTCTGCAGTATTGTCTTATGTACTAGGTGGGCGCTGGAAAAACGTGGTGGTGAACGATCCACTCATGCGACCAATTACTGCCAAGTACCTGCTATTAAAAAATGAGACAGCCGTAATTGAAATCGCTCAAGCCTGTGGTCTGCATTTATTAACGACTGAAGAAAGAAATCCATTAATTACGAGTAGTTACGGCGTTGGCGAACTTATTGCGGATGCTTTAGATGAAGGCGTTAAACGCATCATTATCGGTCTGGGC
>NZ_JBEOPQ010000169.1:0-471 GCF_040310285.1 Pseudomonas sp. HY2-MNA-CIBAN-0224
GTATGAGCGCTTATGCCGCCATCGATGTTTACGACTTTGACTCTATACAACAAGAAGCTCAGTATCGAGGTCTCATTGAAGAGTTTCGTTGTCCAAAATGCCAAAATCAAAACCTTGCAGGTTCTGATGCGCCTATTGCCCAAGATTTAAAGCAAAAAACCTACAATATGGTCAAAGATGGTCGGAGTGATACCGAGATTCGCAGTTATATGCAGGAGCGTTATGGCGACTTCATCAGTTATAAACCGCCTGTCCGTCCCTCAACGTGGATACTATGGTTTTTTCCACCATTATTACTCGTGCTTTTAATAGTTGGTTGGTTTTGGCGAAGCAAGCGCCATCAGCGTGTTGCTAGTGGTCAAAGCGGCGTGACGGTAAATAATGGCGCTGCTGCATTGACGGTAGCAGAACAAGCTGAACTTGATCGCCTGTTATCACGTGCTGATAGCAAAGATAGCGTCAACAGAACAG
>NZ_JBEOPQ010000170.1:0-467 GCF_040310285.1 Pseudomonas sp. HY2-MNA-CIBAN-0224
CTCTAAAAAAGAGCAGAAACCACCCTCGATGTTAGAAATGAGTGAAATGCTTGATAGGGTTCGGAGTCAAATGTACCCGTTATCTTACTGTAGTGGTCAAATATTTTTAGACAGTACTTAAGAGGTTTTTGTTGAAATAAAGTCTCTCTTTCTCGCTCGGTGTTAAATACTCATTAAAGCTGTGTGGTCTTACACTTTGATAATAGCCCCAAATATAATCATTTACTGCCTGCTGAGCCTCATCAATATTGTCATAGCCGTTTTTTGGCATCCACTCTGTCTTAAAGCTTCTAAAGAACCTCTCTGTAGGTGCATTGTCCCAACAGTTGCCTCGTCGGCTCATACTATGCGACATACCATTGCACTTGGCTACGCATTTAGCATACTCTTCACTGGTATAATGACCACCTTGATCTGAATGAAACAGCACGCCTTTAGGCTCAAGTCTTATGTGATATGCCATTTTT
>NZ_JBEOPQ010000171.1:0-465 GCF_040310285.1 Pseudomonas sp. HY2-MNA-CIBAN-0224
TCTTAGAATATCTCGTGCATACTAATCATCCAATATTTGAACAGCCGCATTTAGACAAGGCGTTGTTTTACGAGGCTTTTGGCGAATTAGACAGTTCATTAAGTAATAAATTACAACAAGATAAAGCGTCTCAGCCTCTTCTTGAATCAAGTTTGGCCGATAGCCAAACCGAGGTGCTTGCTTGTCAGCAAATGCAAAATAAAGCATTATATGCGACAAGACAGCTAGCAAAGCGCCAGTACACTTGGCTTCGCAAAGTAATGCAACTGCCCAGTACTGCGACACCAGTAGCAATAAGTCCCAACTCTGCTGATGATGCAAATGACTCTATGAACCATACGTTAGAGATTAAAGCATTCACAACAATGGCAGAGGCAAGAAACTATCTGCTTTAGCCATTCTTAAAGGCGTTATTTGCCTTAAAGTCTGTCTTGATTTTGCTCCATCTTATTAGAAACACAACAT
>NZ_JBEOPQ010000172.1:0-462 GCF_040310285.1 Pseudomonas sp. HY2-MNA-CIBAN-0224
GCACATTTCTGTTAAATGGCGGTCGGCGGCCTTTGATATTAGCAAAGCGCTCTCCTATGCCAGCGCTTTGATGTTGCTCTGCGTTTCGGTATATTTTATCGCCGCTGAATATGGGGGTAGCCCTGATAGCTTTGGCAGCCTTGATAGTTATGGCGACACCTTTAGCTATAATTACTACCTTGCACAAGGGTTACTGACGCTCACCAACCTTTATGCGGCTTTGCTTATCCTTAAGCGCTATCAAGTCAAACTGCTATCAGCAGCAGGGTTCATCATTATTTTCGCCATTGCTATATTGGGCGTTATGTCGATCTATGTCTCAGGATTGCTGACGACCAGCCTTATCATCGTCATCGCGGTTGCCAACAGTCAGCGCGTGCTATTAGGGCTAGGTATTACAGCATTAGTCGGCTATATATTTTGGTATTACTATCAGCTCGATACCTCTTTATTGATCAAATC
>NZ_JBEOPQ010000173.1:0-462 GCF_040310285.1 Pseudomonas sp. HY2-MNA-CIBAN-0224
GCCCAGTATAACGATGGAGCCATAGGCAAGCTTGACGAGGATTGAATGAAATCATTAGTCTTAGTTCTTTGTCATTTGTTGTTTTGGTAGGTACTTATCAGTTGGCACGTCATTGCTGTTACAGCCAATGTAAAAGCTAGTAGGCAATAAAAAGCCAGCTCCCGTATAAGACAGCTGACTTTATAAGTACGATTAGACTTAAATTCGATAAGCTAGATTAGAACTGATAAGTTAAAGACGTTTTGATATTACGTCCCATTTCAAAATCCGTATAATTATCATCTAAAGCATTGTTACGTGAGGCATGGCTGGCATAGGTCTCATCAAATATGTTATATACGCCAAGCGTGGCTTTTAAGCCTTCAACTTGAGTGGGTGTATAGCTCATAAAGATATCATGCACATCATAGTTAGGCTTTTTAGGCTGTACTGTCTCAGCTTTTGGCGTGACTGACGCAACAT
>NZ_JBEOPQ010000174.1:0-460 GCF_040310285.1 Pseudomonas sp. HY2-MNA-CIBAN-0224
ACCTACCTAGGGTTATTGTCTGGCTTATAATAGCATAGCTAGGCGTCTCAATTGTTGAATAAAGTAAGACATGACGCAGAGCATCGACTCTAAAACTGCCTGTATCTCTCTATTAAATACCTTAGATTAACACACCAAGTGCAACGCTAATTAATATTATAGAACGCCTGCATAGGCGTTTTAAACCCTAAGCGTTTTCTTGGTCTGTTATTTAGTTTGTTCTCAATGTCCTGCATCTCATCATCAGAGACTTGTCTAAAGTCACAGCCTTTAGGCAGATACTCTCTGATCAAGCCGTTGGTATTTTCGTTGGTTCCTCGCTGCCATGACGCATAAGCATCGGCAAAGAAGAAAGGACTAAAGAGCTTTTGTTTCACCTTCTTATGCTGAGCAAACTCTTTACCATTGTCAGAGGTAATGGTCTTAACCTGCAACCTCACTGGCGCTAAGAGTTCTATCA
>NZ_JBEOPQ010000175.1:0-459 GCF_040310285.1 Pseudomonas sp. HY2-MNA-CIBAN-0224
GTGTTGATCCACAAATCTTTGCCAAACCTTGCAACTATGGCTTTATCCCGCAAACGCTTGATGAAGATGGCGATGAGCTTGATGCATTAATCATTACTGAGCAGCCTTTACCTACTGGCATTTTCTTAAAAGCCAAAGTAATCGGCGTTATGAAATTCGTTGATGATGGCGAAGTTGATGACAAAATCGTCGTCGTCCCTGCTGACGACCGTGATACAGGCAATGCTTACAACAGCCTAGAAGATTTACCAAAGCAGCTGATCAACCAGTTACAGTTCCATTTTAGCCACTATAAAGATCTTAAAAAAGCTGGTACAACAGTGGTTGAATCTTGGGGTGACGTCGCAGAAGCCAAAGAAGTGATCAAAGAATCTATCCAACGTTGGAAAGACCTATAGAGTACAATAATAATCTAATGAGCTGATGTTTATGCTCACAAATATAAGCACTCTTAAAGAT
>NZ_JBEOPQ010000176.1:0-457 GCF_040310285.1 Pseudomonas sp. HY2-MNA-CIBAN-0224
ACTGGGGTGAAGTCGTAACAAGGTAGCCGTAGGGGAACCTGCGGCTGGATCACCTCCTTAATCGACGACATCAGCTGCTCCATAAGTTCCCACACGAATTGCTTGATTCATTGAAGAAGACGATAGAAGCAGCTTTAAGCTACAAGCTGATAGCTCACGCTAACAGTTGCAAGCTCGAAATTGGGTCTGTAGCTCAGTTGGTTAGAGCGCACCCCTGATAAGGGTGAGGTCGGCAGTTCGAATCTGCCCAGACCCACCAATTTTGTGTGGAAAGTACCTGTAGAAATATGGGGCCATAGCTCAGCTGGGAGAGCGCCTGCCTTGCACGCAGGAGGTCAACGGTTCGATCCCGTTTGGCTCCACCATAAACTGCTTCTGCATCGTAAAGCTTAGAAATGAGCATTCCATCAAACGATGGTGAATGTTGATTTCTGATCTTTTGATTAGATCGTTCTTT
>NZ_JBEOPQ010000177.1:0-456 GCF_040310285.1 Pseudomonas sp. HY2-MNA-CIBAN-0224
GTAGTGATGGACAGCCTGTCTACAAGCCAGCTCAGTAATTTGTTTCTGCTAAATACTATTTAGCAACCGACAAGTTATCCTCTCGAATAACTATTCTCCGGTAGTTGTTTGAGAGGTTTTAACACAGCAAATTTGATGAATACATCTTGATAGATATGTTTACTCATACCGTTTAAGTTTGTTGTGTTAAAACCTGAGATACATCTTTTTAATATTTCGATTCATCCCATTCAATGCTGAGACACTTATGACAGACTTAAGGTCCCAACTGGCTAAACAAAAACGTTACGACGCTTTATTTGTTAACTCTACCAAAGCGTTTGCCATACTCGTCCTTCTATCTCTAGGGGGCATTTTGGTGTCTCTAATTGTTGGAGCATGGCCGAGTATTCAAGAGTTTGGTTTGGGGTTTTATACCAGTAATAATTGGGACACGGTTACCAATGAGTACGGGGC
>NZ_JBEOPQ010000178.1:0-453 GCF_040310285.1 Pseudomonas sp. HY2-MNA-CIBAN-0224
GCCTACTATAAAGTGATAAGTGAATCCTATGACCGTCTCTACACCTGCTAATGATAATAGCCAAGCGCAGCCAATGCGTTATCCTGTTATCTGTATTGATGGGCCAAGTGGCGCAGGCAAGGGCACGGTAACTTGGCGTCTGGCACAAGCATTGAATTATCAGCTGTTAGATTCAGGCGCTTTATATCGTATCGTTGGTTTAAAGGCATTTGAAGCAGGATTGATTACTGCCGATGCCAGTCAGTCGATTGATGAGACGGCTGTATTACAGTTAACGCAAAGTTTAGAGATTGCCTTTGTACCTAACAATGAGTCAGGGCGTGTCGATATCATCGTGAATGGTGAGGCAGTGGGTGAGCAGGTGCGTAACGAAACGATTGGTGGTTATGCCTCACAAGTGGCTGTCTATCCGACAGTTCGTCACGCTTTACTAAAGCTACAACAAGATATGGC
>NZ_JBEOPQ010000179.1:0-451 GCF_040310285.1 Pseudomonas sp. HY2-MNA-CIBAN-0224
GGATAATATAGGCAACTATTCTTTTCGCTGAATGTGCCAACGTAATGAACACTATGAGCAATCCAGACTTGTTTTATCACGACAGTGTTAGCTATGGCAGTGCTAACAGTGACGCCAAAGCTCGGCATGAGCTTGAGGCGCATTTCGGCTCAGACAACAATGAGCCACGCTACAGTGATTTGTATGAGCAGATAGACCAACTCGAAGCCATCGATGTGGACGAGCTGATGAAACTGCTCGCGGATGAAGGCAATGGAATAACAACAACGCCTGTCACTTTTGCTGATTTTTTTGAAGGATTGGCGCAGTTGGCGACGACGGGAGTGGTCGAGATCACTGAGATTGTAGAAGCCATCCACCGCGAAGTTATCTTGCGTCCTTTGGGGCGTTTTAACGAAGGCAATGTTAACAATTGGCAACGTGGTATCACCGGACGCATCTATGGCACGAT
>NZ_JBEOPQ010000180.1:0-451 GCF_040310285.1 Pseudomonas sp. HY2-MNA-CIBAN-0224
GATCTAGACCTTGATCAAGCCAACCAAGCGCTACAAGGAAAATCACCAGAGCAAATCGTTGAATGGGCACTCAGTCAGGCTAAAAACCCTATCATTACCACCAACTTCCGCCCTTACGAGTCGGCTATCTTGCATTTAGTTGCCAAGCAACGTCCTGATATCACCGTATTATGGGTAGATTCTGGTTATAACACGGACGCCACTTATTGTTTTGCTAATAAAGTGATCAAAGACTTAGATCTTAATGTCGTTACCTATATCCCTAAGCAAACGGCGGCGCATCGTGATGCCACGATGAATGGCATCCCAGGGATTGATAACCCACAGCATGATGAATTTACAGAACAAGTGAAACTTGAGCCCTTCCGCCGTGCGCTAGATGAGCTAAAGCCTGACGTTTGGTTCAACGCCATTCGTAAAGATCAAACCGAATTCCGCCAAGGTCTCGATG
>NZ_JBEOPQ010000181.1:0-449 GCF_040310285.1 Pseudomonas sp. HY2-MNA-CIBAN-0224
AGGTTGCCGCGGGCGTCGTAGGTGTAGTGCTGGCCGACGTAGTCGCGCAGCAGGTTGTCGAGAAGCTTGGGCGGCGGATGGTGGATGGGCCGGCGCGGGGCCTTGGGGTCGAGCAGGTTGCTGGCCGGATCGAAGGCGAAGGTTTCTTCGCCCTTGAGGGTGGTGGCGCTGAGCAAACGGCCGAGCGGGTCGTAACGGTAGTTGATGTCGCCACGGCGGTTGTCGTGCAGGTCGGTCAACTGACCGGCATCGTCATAGCGGTAGTTGCGCACCAGCAGGCGCGTGCTTGAGCCGGTAAGGGCTACGGTCTGTTCCTTTAACTGGCCGTTGGGCGTCCAGCTCTGGCGCTGTTGCAGGTTGTTGCCTTGATGGCGGGCGATTTCGCGATGCAGGTCGTCGCGCTGGTAGCTGAGCAGTTCGATGTCGTCGACTTTCATTGCCAACAAATG
>NZ_JBEOPQ010000182.1:0-449 GCF_040310285.1 Pseudomonas sp. HY2-MNA-CIBAN-0224
GCATGGATGATTGCTCAGCCTTTTTTTGCACATGGTTTTCTGCCAGCTTACCGCCTTCTGCTGCCAGATTAGCATGAGACAAACGGTCATCAGAAGTAGAAGGCTGGGTCATGAAATCTCCATAAACTATAAAACATAAAAATAATTCTAATTAAATCAAACTATCATCTTACTCTTGATAACTCAAAATATCACGATAACCTGCTTGCCAGTCAGGATAATTCAGCCAAGCTAACGGAATGTTGCTATGCAAGCGCTTCCCCGTAACTGCTGTTTTTGAATGATCAATAGTAGGCGGTGTCTCACCTATTTGCTCGCTTAACCAAACGCCTAGCTCATGAGTGGTGACGGGCGCATAGTCAGTGGCGATATAAAGTGGCTTTGGTGCCTCAATGGTCAGGACGTTGGTGATAATATTGACCAAATCACGATCCATAATACGATTACTC
>NZ_JBEOPQ010000183.1:0-448 GCF_040310285.1 Pseudomonas sp. HY2-MNA-CIBAN-0224
GCGCGCGACCAATAGGTGCTGCCACGGCACTACCGCCGCCACCGTTTTCGACCAACACGGCAAGGGCGATTTGTGGGTCTTCTACTGGCGCAAAACCGTTGAACCACGCATGATCCCAGTGGCGCTTGTCTATCGCAGACTTATCATAACGTTTGCCTTGAGCGATGGATTTTACCTGTGCCGTACCAGTCTTACCCGCGATACGATAGCGCGGCGTATAGATACCACGTCCCGTGCCACCTTTCACCACACTTTCCATCGCATCATGCATGCGTAGCCAATCAGAGGGTTTGCCGTTATAGTCGATTTTGCCATCGGGTTTGGTGATGACCTTGACCTCTGCTGCCCCATCGCTGCTTTTCAGCAGATGCGGGGTAATGTGATAGCCCTTGTTGGCAGTCATCGCTGTCGCATTGGCGATCTGTAGCGGCGTGGCTAAGAAATACCC
>NZ_JBEOPQ010000184.1:0-448 GCF_040310285.1 Pseudomonas sp. HY2-MNA-CIBAN-0224
TAGCGATTATTTGCAGCGAGTGTTAAGCCGCTAATGCCATTATGAGCGTTGTCCAGCTCAAAACCTTTTGGTTCAAAAAAGGCATAAATATTGGCGACGATATCGGGATTGTCTTCGATGATGAGTATCTTGTACATAGTGGTCTCGTGCATAAATGCTAGCAGGGCTTATGATAAAGGTCTTAATGGGTAGATTTAAAGAAGGTTGGCGCTGCTGCTACCTCATCGGTAGTAATACCAAAAAAGTTAAGTAAAGTTGGCGTAATAAAGTCATGTGACACGGGCTGATCAATCGTACTAATGAGACTACTTTTATCAATATTATTGCTAGTAGGCGACCAAATGATGACAGGCACCTGCTTTTGCGCATCAGGTGCGATAGCGTAGGGCATGCCATGCAAGTAAATATTATTCTCGCCTAAACTTTCGCCATGATCGCTAATATATAC
>NZ_JBEOPQ010000185.1:0-447 GCF_040310285.1 Pseudomonas sp. HY2-MNA-CIBAN-0224
CTGTTACTCGCTGATGAGATTAATCGCTCTAGCCCTAAGACCCAAAGTGCGCTACTAGAGGCGATGGAAGAGCGGCAAGTGACCCAAGATGGACAAAGCTATCCATTGCCGCAACCGTTCTTTGTGATTGCAACTCAAAACCCTTTGCAGCAAGCAGGCGTCTATCCACTCCCTGAATCGCAGCTAGATCGATTCTTGCTATGCTTGTCGCTTGGCTATCCATCACCTGCCGCAGAGCGTGAGCTTTTAAAAGGTCAGGATCGCCGTGAGTTACTAAAAGAGTTGTCTGCGGTACTTGATACCGAGGCGGTCTTGTTAGCGCAGCAAGGCGTCAAGCAAGTATATGTCGCGGATGTGGTCTTGGACTATCTACAAAGACTGGTGGCAAAAACACGATCAAGCCAAGAGTATCATGGCTTATCACCACGTGGCGTGCTGTCGCTACAG
>NZ_JBEOPQ010000186.1:0-446 GCF_040310285.1 Pseudomonas sp. HY2-MNA-CIBAN-0224
GAATAAGTGTCTTCATGCAGACCCAGTTTATGTGCAAGGTTCATATTGACGGGAATATTGGCCGCCGAACTACGGGTAAAGAAGGCGGTAATACCAGATTCGCGCAGGCAAGTGAATACCAGTGGGTAAGGGTTTTTGCCCGTCTTAATCAGCACGATAATGGGGTTGGCGACCAAGGCGATAAATAGCATACAACCGACCAGTACCATTAAGATACGCGCATAACCCGCTAATGCACCAAAGCCTGTCTCCGCGACGGTATTGGCAACTAGACCTAAGATACCAAAGGGCGCTAGAGCAATGACCCATTTCACAACTTGCGAGATAGCATCCGCAAAATCACCGACGACAGTACGAGCCGTATCACTGGCTTGACGCAGCGCAAAGCCAATGATGATTGCCCACGCTAATATACCGATATAGTTGGCTTCAGCGATGGCGTTGAT
>NZ_JBEOPQ010000187.1:0-445 GCF_040310285.1 Pseudomonas sp. HY2-MNA-CIBAN-0224
GTTAATAAGATGTCCAGTACCATGGCGTCGTCCTTTGTGATTATTGTTATGCAGGGTGCTGCAGCCTTTATTTAATAATCCGTACTTTATCATGGCATCTCATTTCGACCGTAGCCAACTTGTCATCAGATTGTCATCAATACGGTCAGTCCATTTAATCACTTTCGATAATTCGTTCATAACTGGTTACGATTTTCTAAAATCAGTTTTAGTTAATAGTCAAAAAAAGGAGTATAAATATCGTGGTTATTCCTCTCATGGACTCAGGCTATGCACGCCGCCATACGCTATCGATTACTTAATAATTTTACGATTTTTATTAGCATCATTGGGGTCGCAGTGGCGCTTCTCGATAGTGGTTTTACGCTACCGAACTGGCTACAGCATGTTTTTCATCTCTTTTATTTGCTCATTATCTTTTTAGGTTTTATCGTCACGGCAGGGC
>NZ_JBEOPQ010000188.1:0-444 GCF_040310285.1 Pseudomonas sp. HY2-MNA-CIBAN-0224
CTATACCCCAACGGAACCAGCTATTTCACCCTCTAAACCTATTAACAGACTACTTAAAACAGACTGGTATAATGGAACCACTTATAACAGACCTTTTTTGATGATTCATAAATGACCATTATTCACACTAAGGTATATCCAATACTGCGTGACAAATGTCGCTAAGGCACCAGTTTTATGCAGGAGATCGATTAATAAGCGATTTATCGGCCATCTCATTTGCCATGGTTAATGCTTGATACAAGCTGGTTGCACTTGCGCCGCCGCGCCCTGCTAAATCAAGCGCTGTACCATGGTCAACTGAGGTACGAATATAGGGCAACCCCAAGGTAAGATTGACCGTATCACCAAAACCATGCGATTTAAGCACCGGCAAACCTTGGTCATGATACATCGCAATCACCGCATCGCAATTTGCCAAATGTCTTGGCGTAAATAAGGTAT
>NZ_JBEOPQ010000189.1:0-443 GCF_040310285.1 Pseudomonas sp. HY2-MNA-CIBAN-0224
TTATCCGGCGAGTTTCCTTTACCGTCAAAGCCAAAGCTCGCGCAATGCTGACGTATATCCGCGCCTTCCTGTTCACCCATACCCAAGCTAATGGCCAGGCACCCTTTCGCCGCTTCACTGTTGCCCTGGTTGTTGCCGGTGCCATCGAAGAACAAGCCCACATGCAGGGTGATGCCGGACTCCAGTTCCTCTTCTTCGTCCTCTTCTTCCAGCTCGGGCTCAGCACTGGCGGGCGCTGTTTTTTTAGGTGTCGGCGATTCGGGCCACTGAGCCAAATACGCCATGTAACTCTGCTGAGGCCCTCTGGCATCTCCCAGCACTTGGCCTCTGATGTATTGGTCAGGGATCAGTCGCGGCGCAGGCACTGGCACTGGCACAAGTCGCCTTCCAGCGCGGCTTGCCGCCCTCCCAGTGATTCATCATGGCGCGGACCGCACAGCACG
>NZ_JBEOPQ010000190.1:0-442 GCF_040310285.1 Pseudomonas sp. HY2-MNA-CIBAN-0224
GGTCATGGCAGATGGCTTTCTTAAAAAGTAAAAGAAAGACATTATTGTAATGATAAAACGAGGACAACGTATGGGTTTTTTACGACTAAATAGAGCGCAGTGTCATTAAGTAGTAATACTTAAAATAGTAAAATTATGCATCATTAACTAATAACAATAAAAACCTTAACTTTAACAGGGTTTTTATGCTTAGTCACTTACTATAGCTGGCTCGCAGGTTTATAGGAAATACTTACTTTCTTTGTGGATTTAGTGTATAAAGGGAGTATACCCACAACAAAAATGAGGAATAAATTATGAACTGGCCATTATTTTCTGTCATCTACTCCATAGCAGCAACCGTCACCATTGGCGTATTCATGATTGGCGCCTTGGTTACAGGGTTTAATCAGATTCCACATATCCAAATGGCAGTAGCCGCAGGTATCTTGATCTCTATTCC
>NZ_JBEOPQ010000191.1:0-442 GCF_040310285.1 Pseudomonas sp. HY2-MNA-CIBAN-0224
TTTAACCAGCCGTCAGAGGTATGAACCATGCCTTTAATACGTTGCCAGTTAGGCAATTTTAACAACCATTCTTGTAAACCATCAGCGTTAAATACGTAATGTGCAGGCAAGCGCCAGCCCCCTAACAGCATGTCTTGTTGTTGTTCGTGATAGCGGTAGGGGAGCTCAGTATCTGCCGCTATGCCGTCATGACTTTCATTGTTTTGTATAGCTTGATTAGACATCAAGCCAGTAAGTGGCTGTCTAGTAAGTGGCTGTAAGGAAATGCGAATCTGATTAGGCTGGCTTTTATTGGTAGCGCGTTGCCGAGAGATGGTATGGCTTGGTTTGGTCAGCTGTGCTATCAGCATTGATAAGGCGGTATTCAAAGCAGTTATCTTATTTGAGCGATCATCCACGGTGTGAGGCTCAGATTCTGTCCAGATAGTGGTCACGTCAGGAT
>NZ_JBEOPQ010000192.1:0-438 GCF_040310285.1 Pseudomonas sp. HY2-MNA-CIBAN-0224
TCTCCATAGTCATCCAATCCGCTTTAAACTTTCCAGCATATATAGCCTGTAGAGGTCGCTCTGTTAATAAAGGTAAATTAATTGGGATATCTGGTATAACAGGCGTATATAAATTGAACTTATCATCTGTGAGGCTAGGTACTAAAGCTTGCCATAAATCTATAAAACCTTCAGTTTGGCATAGTAGTTTTTGGCAACCCTGACCGATACTTTGCATAATATGACGCTGTTCATTATCGTAATCTGCTAAGCTTTGTGGTATATCTGTCAAATACATCCAACACTTAGCAAGTACTTCAGGGTGGTCTAGTAATTGAGTAGCAATTTCTAGACCTCTAACGACAATAACATCATAAGTGTTGGTATGATTAAGGGCTACGGCAAGCTCAGTCATCATAGGTAGGGACAGTCGTTTGTAGCTCTTGCCCTGCCAATATG
>NZ_JBEOPQ010000193.1:0-436 GCF_040310285.1 Pseudomonas sp. HY2-MNA-CIBAN-0224
CAACAAGTAAAAAACCAAGCTATTAAAGTCGGTGTCATCGGTGCCGGTGGGCGTATGGGGCGTATGCTTATTGAAGCGGTACAGGACAACTCGCAAACTGCGCTTAACGCTGCGATTGAACGTCAAGGTTCAAGCCTTGTCGGTGCAGATGCGGGCGAAGTTGCAGCGATTGGTCGTTTAGATGTACAGATTGTCGATGATTTAAAAACAGTCATTAATGACATCGATGTGCTGATTGATTTTAGCTTGCCAGATGCCACTGAGCAAAATATGCAAATCTGTGCAGCGCATAAGGTGGCGATGGTGATTGGCACTACAGGATTCAATGAGCAGCAAGAGAAAGTCTTGGCAAAAGCGAGTGAGCAAGTTGCTATCGTTTATGCGGGTAACTATTCAACAGGCGTTAATTTGTCATTAAAGTTGCTCGGCATGGCAG
>NZ_JBEOPQ010000194.1:0-433 GCF_040310285.1 Pseudomonas sp. HY2-MNA-CIBAN-0224
TGCCTGTGGCTATCGTGCGTACTGGTGTTGTCATTCATCCTAAAGGCGGCATGCTCGGTAAACTATTAACCCCGTTTAAGATGGGCGTCGGTGGACAATTGGGTGATGGTCAGCAAATCATGAGTTGGGTCAGCCGTGAGGACTGGGTAGGGGCAGCGATATTTATCATTGAGAAGCATCTAGCTGATGATGTGAGCACTCAAGCCATGCATGAAAACACCCAACAGACTACAAATGACACAACAGCGGTTGTGTACAACTTAACCGCACCCAATCCCGTGAACAATCATACTTTCACCAAAACACTGGGGTCATGGTTACACCGTCCGACATTCTTTACCCTACCGAATTTCTTACTTAAGCTGATGTTTGGTGAGATGTCGACGCTACTAATAGATGGGCAAAAAGTATTACCGCAAGCGTTATTAGATGC
>NZ_JBEOPQ010000195.1:0-427 GCF_040310285.1 Pseudomonas sp. HY2-MNA-CIBAN-0224
CCCCAGACGCGAACGTCGGAGGCTTTTGTTGCTAAGAGCTACGATAACTTTATCGTGCTTATATAATGAGCAGCATTATGTCAAAGTCATTCTGGATAAGCAATACAACTGTAAGACTAGTCTATCAAACGTGTGATTCAGTTAAGCCAATTATCGACATAAAGATGCTCATAACAACCGCCCACTTCACTGATTTTTATATCATACATACTTACATCGAGTCTAGCTGCTCAATTTTTTGCTTAAGCTTATTCATCTTATGTTGGTAACGACGAATTTTGCGGAAGCGATGCGCCTGTAGCACCCCATCGATACGGCGCTCTATCAAACGGCGGCGCGGTGGAAAGCTGACCACTTGCGGCTCTCGGTAACCATGCAAATGATTGTCACGCTTACGGGTCACATAGCCCATAGCACTGTCTAACAG
>NZ_JBEOPQ010000196.1:0-426 GCF_040310285.1 Pseudomonas sp. HY2-MNA-CIBAN-0224
TCATTAGAGAGATCAGTGAAAAAATAGCCTACGCAGTTGCACGACAAGCAATTGAAGATAAATTGGCGCTACCTGTCACGGCAGAGAATTTAGAACGTCAATTACAAGCCAATTTTTGGTTACCAAAATACCGCAACTATCGTCGTACTTCTTTTTAGTAGTCAAAAAGTAGCTGCTAAAAAGCACTCATAATAAAATATAGTCAGTGAAAAGTAATATCGAACCATCACGCACTGCTGATATCCATTTTTCTTGCTTGCTGTGCCTGCGCAGACAGAGGCTACAAAAAATTGATATCAGCAATAGCGTCGCGTTTTTAGGATATTTTGACTATAGTTTAGTTTTTCTTTAGCGAAGAATGCTTATTATCCTTGCAAGAAGGTCATTATCGTTCTCAGTGGCATTATGGGATGCGTTATATTCAAT
>NZ_JBEOPQ010000197.1:0-425 GCF_040310285.1 Pseudomonas sp. HY2-MNA-CIBAN-0224
TGCCACATGGCTCATGAATCTCATTACCATTAGAGTCATAGCTTTTTAACAATAATATAGCTTTACGATCAGTAGTTTTCGTATTTAAGTAATTAGAAGCTGCTTTTATCGTTAGTACTTGTCCAGCTTGCACTGGTACTTCATACCAAACAGGATCTTCCTGAGGTAACTCTATAGTGTCTTGCTGTTTGAACGAACCAAAAGATAATTTTTTCTCAATTTGAGACTTATTTATTTTTGGCTCAATACTAAAATTACTAACGAAGACTTGCTCACCCTTAGTTATGTTAAAAGGGCAAAGTCCAATATGAATTTTACTAACATCATCGGGTACTGTGAAGGTATGTAAATCTTGAACTTTATTATTAGTAGAGTGTAAGTATTTAAAATAACCTTTTAAATGGGAAGAATAAGACAATTTGCCA
>NZ_JBEOPQ010000198.1:0-423 GCF_040310285.1 Pseudomonas sp. HY2-MNA-CIBAN-0224
GTATTGGGCACTGAGCATTTAACCGAGCATCCGAAGTTTTCAGAACACAGCCGCGAAACCTTTGATGCGGTACTCGACACCGCCAATAAAATCGCCACCCAGCTATTCTTGCCCCATAACCATGTGGCAGATAAAAACGAGCCACAGTTCGATGGCAAAAAAGTCAGCATGATAAGTGACGTAAAAGTTGCCTTTGATGCGTTTCGTGAGTCGGGCTTCATCGCGGGTCGTTATAGCTTTGACGATGGCGGCATGCAATTACCCGAAACGGTTATGACCGCAGTGGCAGGCTATTTTATGGCGGCCAATCCATCAACCACCGCTTATCCATTTTTGACCACTGCCGCCATTAATGTTATCTCGCATTTTGCCAGCGACGAGATTAAAAATGCCTTTATGCCGCGTATGCTAACGGGTGAATTT
>NZ_JBEOPQ010000199.1:0-422 GCF_040310285.1 Pseudomonas sp. HY2-MNA-CIBAN-0224
GCGTCGTACTGCCACTGGCTGACTTTGCCCGAGCAGTCGGTGTAGCGGGTCAGTTGGCCGTCGGCGTTGTAGGCCAGGTGTTTGCTGCCGCCGAGGGCGTCGATGATGAGCACCGGCAGGTTGTCGCTGTTGTAGGCGTAGCAGGTTGTGTTCTCCAGCGGGTCGAGGGTTTCGATGATGTTGCCGCGTGGGTCGTAGTCGTATTTCCACAGGCCGCCTTCGGCATCGCGGGTCTTGAAGCGCTGGTCCTGGTCGTCGTAGGCGTGGTGAATGCTGCTGCCGTCGGCACGGGTGTGTTGCAGCAGGTTGCCGCGCTCGTCGTAGGCATAGGAATCAGTGCTGCCGTCGGTGTGGATATGGCGGGTGACGTTTTTGGCGGCGTCGCGAAACAGCCATTCTTCGTTGCCGTCGGGGTAAATGAT
>NZ_JBEOPQ010000200.1:0-422 GCF_040310285.1 Pseudomonas sp. HY2-MNA-CIBAN-0224
ATTACTTTAAGCACAACATCAACAGCATCGTCTTCTATCACTGGTGCAAACACAAGCTAATCCCAAGTCTTAAAACCAAATGCGTGATTGTGATGGATAATGCCAGATTTCATAAGAGTAAGCGTATTCAAAAGCTACTGAATAGGCATGGTCATCGTATTCTATGGCTGCCGCCGTACAGCCCTGATTTGAACCCTATTGAGAAGAAATGGGCTCAGGTGAAGTTTCTACGCCAAGGCTGGATGGAAAACGACTTATCCAAATTGTTTTATGATGTTTGTCCTAACCATAACAATTTTATTTTGAGCTGACTATAGTGTACAACTCTATTTTTATGCGTTGCTGATGTTGCAATTATAAGAAATAAAAAGAATATATCTTGCAAACAAAAATTAGGTCTTTATATTTCCGCGGTATTTAAC
>NZ_JBEOPQ010000201.1:0-422 GCF_040310285.1 Pseudomonas sp. HY2-MNA-CIBAN-0224
ACTGCTCACCGTGCACAAGCGTCAACGGAGGGTGTGACCCAAGCGATGCATCAAGCCGACAAGACAGTCTGTGCAGGACCATTATTGGCCGCTGAGCTTGATGCCTTGAGCTTAGCGCTTGAAACGCCAGCGCAACCGATGCTAGCCATTGTTGGTGGCTCAAAAGTATCTACCAAGCTAGAAGTACTACACAGCTTGGCAGAAGTGTGCGCCCAAATTATCGTTGGTGGCGGTATTGCCAATACTTTCTTAGCAGCACAAGGTCATAGTGTTGGTGCGTCTTTATATGAAGCAGATTTGCTCGATACCGCTCGTGACATTATGACTAAAACTGAGATTTTATTGCCTGAGTATGTTGTTGTCGCTGATAAAAATGAGATCGATTTTGCTGACTTTACTGGCTCATTACAACAAGCCACTGC
>NZ_JBEOPQ010000202.1:0-422 GCF_040310285.1 Pseudomonas sp. HY2-MNA-CIBAN-0224
GCCTTACCGCGACGATCAAGATGTCAATTTCACCATTGCCATTAAGTACAAAAATCAATTAAATACCTCGGTGAAATTCAAACAGAAGTTCTATGTAGATTAAGGCCTAAAATCTCGATAACGAGCGATATCGAGCGAAAGAGCCTAGAGCGCTGCGCTGCTAGGACGCTACGCGGCTAGAGGCTATAAAATCAACAGCCTAGTCGCCCAGCGACTCAATCTTAGCAGCGAAGCTGTCCCTAGAAGCGCAGCGCTCTATCCGCGTAGCGACCTAGCAGGACGAAGTCAGCCCTAGTAACTAAGCGACCTCACACTTATTCGATTTAGTTATTGATTTAGTTATGGATTGATTCAGGATATGTGCCAAGCATAATGACTTTGCACCTTAATGGCACAAATAGACTTTAGCCTTTGATATATAT
>NZ_JBEOPQ010000203.1:0-420 GCF_040310285.1 Pseudomonas sp. HY2-MNA-CIBAN-0224
GCCTTTTATCATCTAACTGAAATCGGCGAATTAACAGAGCGAGCAGGTGAGACAATACTGACCTTGCAAAGTGGTGGCCAGTCTTATGAGCTGTCGATGCCAGCTGGCTAATTAGCATCAAGCCTCAATAAAAACTGTCTATCCATACGATAGACTGTTTTTTATTTATCATAAAAATACCGTTTTAAACGCGCTATTGAGAAGCTAAGTTTCAAGGGTTGTGTCTAAAAGATTGCGTCTAAAGAATTATGTTTAAAAATTAACATTTGAAAAATGCTATTGAAATGCTATTGAAATGAAGGTATCGATATGAAAACAGCGGTAGCGTACCGATGAATATTGCTGCAGCCAACCTGTTAAACGTAGTTGAGACACCGTCGACTGCCGTTGAAAAGCAGGATTTTAAACAAGCGGTTATTC
>NZ_JBEOPQ010000204.1:0-420 GCF_040310285.1 Pseudomonas sp. HY2-MNA-CIBAN-0224
GTTGAAGACACGCCCTAGTATTTCTTTATTTCAACAAAATTAGGTAGCTCAATTATGATCAGTCCTTCTAAGCCATATCTTATCGCTCCTTCCATTTTATCTGCCGACTTTGCCAGACTGGGCGAAGAAGTTGAAAGAGTATTGGAGTCAGGTGCTGACGTCATTCATTTTGATGTGATGGACAATCATTATGTCCCCAATCTGACCTTTGGCAGTATGATCTGTAAAGCGCTGCGTGATTATGGTATCGATGCACCTATCGATGTTCATCTGATGGTATCGCCGGTGGATAGCATGATTGAGCAATTCTTAGAGGCAGGTGCGAGTGTTATCACTTTTCATCCAGAAGCCAGCGCGCACATTGATCGCTCTTTGCAGCTCATCAAAGATGGCGGCGCTGAATGTGGCTTGGTATTGAAT
>NZ_JBEOPQ010000205.1:0-419 GCF_040310285.1 Pseudomonas sp. HY2-MNA-CIBAN-0224
GGTCTACCACGTGTTGCTGACTTGTTCGAAGCACGGCGTCCAAAAGACCATGCGATTATGGCTGAAATGAGTGGTGTGGTTAGCTTCGGTAAAGAAACCAAAGGTAAAAACCGCTTCATTATCACCAATGAAGATGGTGAGGTTCATGAAGAGCTGATCCCGAAATGGCGTCAAATTAACGTCTTCGAAAACGAAACAGTTGCTCGTGGTGAAGTTATCGCTGATGGTCCACAAAACCCGCACGATATCTTACGTCTGAAAGGTCAAACGGCGCTTGCTGATTATATCGTAAACGAAGTACAGGACGTTTATCGCTTGCAGGGTGTAAAAATCAACGATAAGCACATCGAAGTTATTATTCGTCAGATGCTACGTAAAGTTGAAATTACTGATGGCGGCGATTCAAGTCACTTCAAAGG
>NZ_JBEOPQ010000206.1:0-418 GCF_040310285.1 Pseudomonas sp. HY2-MNA-CIBAN-0224
GCTGTACGATTACCCAAAACAGCCCTGATTTGAATGCTTACTGCGCTAATATTGAAAAAGAAAAGGCTACGCTGACATTCTTAGTGCCTACCATACTTTATCGCCTGCTAGAGATTGAGTCTGATTTAAGTACGCTTAAGTATGTGGTTTATGGCGCAGCACCTATGAGCCCAGGAAAACTCAAATTACTTCAGGCAAAGCTAGGTAATATATTCATACAGGGATATGGGTCTACCGAGCACTTTGGTTTTGCATTGAACATGAGCACCCAAAAACATATTATAAAAACAGAAGTGGACGAAGTTCGATTAGGTTCCGCTGGTCAACCTACACCTAGTGTTGAGTGTGTTATCGTTGACAGTGAAGGCAATACACTGCCACAGGGCGAGACAGGAGAGCTCTGGGTACGCTCACGTAG
>NZ_JBEOPQ010000207.1:0-414 GCF_040310285.1 Pseudomonas sp. HY2-MNA-CIBAN-0224
TTATTGATATTATTGAATAGGATAATAAATAAGTTAGGGCTAAAATGAATGAGCTAAAAAAAGCGCCCCGTAGATTGCTCACCGATGCGCTTTTTATCAACTTATACAAACCATTTATCAAAACGATATTTGGGTTCAGGTTAGCTGCGTTTTGATACGGGCTTGTCAAGTCTAACGACTAAACTGTCACAGGGGACGTTTGGCAAAATATTATCTGCTGTGGCACCGCTGAGCCATGCGACGATACCATGACGCTCATGGCGACCGATGACCAGAAGATCAACGTCATGCTTATGGCAATAGTTGACGATACCTTCGCTACTAGAGATGGCGGTGGTTACCTCGGCATTAACGGCAGTTAAGCCATTGCGCTCTAAGAATTGTGCCAATTTGGCTCGTGCCTCTTGGCAGCGC
>NZ_JBEOPQ010000208.1:0-410 GCF_040310285.1 Pseudomonas sp. HY2-MNA-CIBAN-0224
CAGCATCAGTTTACAGGCTCAATGAGTGCTAAAGGCAACTGCTTTGACAACGCACCCATAGAAAGCTTCTGGGGCATATTAAAGAACGAGCTGGTGTATCACCAAGACTATAAAACTAGATTTGCCGCCATTACCGATATCATTGGATATATTGAACTATATTACAACCAAACGAGAACTCAAAAGAGCTTGGGCTATAAATCGCCAAGACAGGTGTGGTTTGATTATTATCGTCAAGCTGCGTAATTAAATCTCCCAAGTTTAACTGTACGGATTTGACGGCAGGGGTCAGATTGATTGGAGGCACGATAGGCGAATTAATAGGCAATGGAATTTATGAAAAAACTAAGAGTTAGATTATGAAAAAAACAAAGGTAATTTTACACTTATCGTCATTTATATTTTTTACA
>NZ_JBEOPQ010000209.1:0-410 GCF_040310285.1 Pseudomonas sp. HY2-MNA-CIBAN-0224
GACAATATCAATAAAGAGACAACCAACGACAATGTGGCGAAAGATACTCAGTCAGCAACCGAGACAAACACCTTTCCTACGATGCCGACGATAGCCAGCGACAGTCCTTGGCTGAATGCTTATGAGCGTTATGGTATCGATGCGACTATCGACATGCCAGATGACAGTACCTCTTTACTTGAAGTGTTCGAGCGTAACTTTAGCCGTTATGGACAAAAACCTGCCTATATCTGCATGGGTTCGTCTATTAGCTTTAAGCAATTAGACCTATACAGTCGCCAAATTGCTAGTTATTTACAGTCGTTAGGACTGGTCAAAGGCGACAAAGTGGCAGTAATGATGCCCAATGTCCTGCAATATCCGATTGTGATGCTAGGTATCATTCGGGCAGGTATGGTATTGGTCAATGT
>NZ_JBEOPQ010000210.1:0-409 GCF_040310285.1 Pseudomonas sp. HY2-MNA-CIBAN-0224
CCGGATGCACTGTGACCCCCATCCCGGTAATTTTGCGTTTCGTCATGATGGCAGTGTCGTAGCCTATGATTTTGGCGGTATTCGCAGCTCTAGTCATAGTGAGGTTCAATTGTTTCGCCGCTTCGCGCAGCATGCCGTCAAAGGTGATGTGACCGCACTAGAGCAAGACTTAATCGCTCTTGATATTCGCCGTGAGGATGATAAAAATGTGCCGGGTGAATTCTATGAAAAGTGGCTGGCTATTGGTATGAAGCCGCTATCCATTGCACCTTATCAAGAAGGGGCTTTTGATTTTGGCAGCAGTCAAGTTCATCATGAAGCCATCAGCCAAATGCGCACCTCATTAAAATACTTCGGGCAATTTCAACCTTCAGCCACGACGATGATGCTAGATCGTACCGTGTCAGGA
>NZ_JBEOPQ010000211.1:0-408 GCF_040310285.1 Pseudomonas sp. HY2-MNA-CIBAN-0224
GGACAGGACAATGGCAGGCCTATGTCTTTATCCCAGCGATGATCGTCGGCATGCTAGTTTATCAATGGCTTGAACCTAAGCTTGATTAGTCGTTTGGTTATAGTCAGTCCTAAATAAAATCAGTACCAGTATTACAACGCGCTACTGATATTAATTTTCCTTGCTTGCTGTGCCTATGCAGACAGAGGCTGCGCAAAATTAATACCAGTAGCTCTGTGTTCATGTTATGGCGGACCGCCTATAATAATAAGTTTTATGTTTTTAATTAAAGAAAAGAGGGTCAGCCTAATGATTAGACTGACCCTTTTTTATGCACGTTGCTCAAAGCGCAAGTTTCTCAAAAGCTATTATTTAGTACTGGCCGTGACTTTAGGCGTTTCATGTGCCAATGATTTGGCGGCTTGACGC
>NZ_JBEOPQ010000212.1:0-408 GCF_040310285.1 Pseudomonas sp. HY2-MNA-CIBAN-0224
GGATATTAGTATCTTGATATTCATCGACCATGATGTAGCGATATTGGTTTTGTAGTAATTGTCTAAATGTGTCATTGGTCTTTAAATGGCGCACGACTTGGCTAATGATGTCATCAAAATCATAGAGATGATTGGCGCGTTTATACTCGTGAAAGTCGACAGCCAACTGCTCGATAATGGGAATATGAATAGCGATATCAGGATAATTATCTTCGATCAAATTACGAATAGGAATGCGCCGATTTCTAGAGGTTGAAAAGATATTTTGTAAGGTCTTCTTGCGTGGAAAAGCTTGGCTTTTGGTTTGCGCAGGATACTTTTTTTCTTTATGAATTAAATCGATCGCATCCTCGCTATCGCCTGTATCCAAGATAGTAAATCGTGGGTTGATACCGAGCAGCCCTGAAT
>NZ_JBEOPQ010000213.1:0-408 GCF_040310285.1 Pseudomonas sp. HY2-MNA-CIBAN-0224
ATTTATAAAAGGATTGTCCTTATCTGGATGTTCTTTTGAACGCTCGGAAGTCAATCTTTGTGTCGATATCGCCGCCGCTCAAGTCCATGAATTAATAGTTGGCTGTCATCAGCAGCGTTATAGCAGACAGCAAGCTATCTCGATGTTAAGCACAAATTTCGATGCGCTTTTTAGTCAATTCTTTACCACAGAATGGCAAGAAATGAGCGGCTAATCATCAAGGCAGTCCAATTTATAAAAAGATTTAAACGGAATTTACATAGCAAAAACGCGGATAAAAAATAATAGGGAGCACGACGATGAGTAATGAGCCAACCAAAAACAATGAGCAAACCCATTTTAGAACTTGTAACCTATGCGAGGCGATGTGCGGTATCGTCATCAAACACGATGGCGATAAGGTGCTAT
>NZ_JBEOPQ010000214.1:0-407 GCF_040310285.1 Pseudomonas sp. HY2-MNA-CIBAN-0224
GTATTAGTGGGTTTTGCTGCGTTAATTAATCAAGCCATTCGTAATACTGACCAAGCCTTTAGAATTGGCGGTGACGAATTTGTGATTATTACCCAAGGGGATGTTAATGCAGCGGCAATAGTATGCCAACGTATTATTGATATGATGCCGAAACATTCTGAGCTCACCGAATATAACATTCAGTGCAGTTTAGGCATTGCGGAGTCGTTACCGCAGCAACATGCAGAAAATATATATGGGCGCGCCGATAAAGCCATGTATTGCGCAAAAGCCGCTGGCAGAAACTGCTTCCGAATTAGCGCTAATTAGCGCTACCTTATCCCAGGGCAACCGCATGAGTGTTCATTAATTAGCCATATCACTGAATCCAGCATTTAATACCGCTTCTAAGTATGCTGTTTTCATCC
>NZ_JBEOPQ010000215.1:0-404 GCF_040310285.1 Pseudomonas sp. HY2-MNA-CIBAN-0224
GCTGTGTCTCACCTGCGCTGTCTTCATAATCAATAAAGGCGAGTGCTCCTTGACTACCTTCAGCCGCCTGCGTGCCAATATCTTTGATTTTACTGCCCAAATGCATCGTCAGCTCACGGCTTAAACAGTCGATGGCTTTATTGCTAATGTCTGAGTCTTTCAGTCCGGCTACTTTTTTAACACGGTTAAATAGTGTCACCTCTACACCCAAGCGATTAAATGCTTGTGCAAGCTCTAAACCAATAGCACCAGCGCCAACCACCGCCATAGATTTTGGTAAATCTGGTAGCTCAAAAACCGTATCAGACGTCAGTAAAGTGTCGCCCAACTTATCATTCCAACCTTCTGGAATAAAAGGAGAGCTGCCAGTAGCCACGATGATTTTATCTGCTTCAATCACCTCG
>NZ_JBEOPQ010000216.1:0-404 GCF_040310285.1 Pseudomonas sp. HY2-MNA-CIBAN-0224
CTCCCTTACTGGTATTCAAGCCTTTAGATAAATTTACTCGACGCAATAGTGTCCCAATAAGAGAAAGTATGGGTAAAACAAAGCTGAGTTTTTTAATCAACTAGTAATAAATAGTACTGAGTCAGTAGCCAGTCAGCAAGTTGTAAGGAACATGCTTAATCGACCTAAACCGTGGGTTAATGCATAACAATTAGCTTGACCTGAACGATTAGACTGATTTTAACGATTAAAAAACTCTTAGTATCTGGTTTATTGATGTATGCCAAGGAGAGGCCATCATGTTTAGTACCATTGCTATTATCATAACTTTACTGTTATTGATGTTCTTTGCTTATCGTGGATATTCTGTGTTGATTTTGGCGCCGATATTGGCAGTGTTAGCCGTATTTTTATCAGGTGATTTT
>NZ_JBEOPQ010000217.1:0-404 GCF_040310285.1 Pseudomonas sp. HY2-MNA-CIBAN-0224
CTTCAAGAGTGTATAACTTTTCGTTTTCTACACGCTCAGCAATTAATTTTTGACGCTTAGTAAGTTTACTCATTTACACACCCTCCACGGTAATACCCATTGAACGTGCAGTACCAGCGATGGTACGAACAGCAGCATCAAGATCAGCAGCCGTTAAATCTGCGTCTTTAGTCTTAACGATGTCTTCTAACTGAGCACGGTCCACTTTACCGACTTTAGCGGTGTTTGGTGTACCAGAACCTTTAGCGATACCAGCAGCCTTACGTAGTAAGTATGCCGCTGGTGGTGACTTCATGATGAAGGTAAAAGACTTATCGCTGTACACAGTGATCTCAGTAGGTATCGGTAGACCCGGCTCTTGATTTGAGGTCGCAGCGTTAAATTCTTTACAGAACGCCATGATG
>NZ_JBEOPQ010000218.1:0-402 GCF_040310285.1 Pseudomonas sp. HY2-MNA-CIBAN-0224
GTCTCAACTTATCTCGTCATGCGAAAGAATGCGCTGACACGACTGACGAGATTGCCAAGCACTGGCATAATCTCACCGCTTATATCGACGATATGCAATGTCATTTTCAGATTGAAGACAATTTAATTGCCAACGCCCTAGAGCCTTATCGAGCATCTCAACCTGAAGTAGCATCGGTATTAGAGACGCTTACTGGTCAGCATAAACGCTTGCAGACCCTGATAGATACGGGTCAAAAAACGGCGAATCAGTCTATAACGACAGAACAAGTTAGAGAGCTTGGCACGTTACTATACGACCATATTCGTTTTGAGGAGCGCGAACTGTATCCTATCGTAGAAAAGTATCTAACAGAGGATGAGCTAGATGCTGTTTATCAAGCAAGCCCAGACAGTATTAAGC
>NZ_JBEOPQ010000219.1:0-401 GCF_040310285.1 Pseudomonas sp. HY2-MNA-CIBAN-0224
GTAGTGACTTTAAAGCGCTTGTGGCGACGGCATTTGATGCCATGTTCCTCTTTAATGCTTCTAACCATGTATAGGCTAATGTCATGGCCTTGCTCGGTGAGCGTTGCATGCAAACGTTCATAACCATAACGTTCTTTACTTTCACTGTGAGCGGCTTTAACGAGTAGCTCGCAATGGTTGCGATGTATCTGCTGCTCGCTGATATCGCGACTCAGCCAGTCGTAGTAACTTGAATGCTTAATCTTTAGCACACGGCACATAGTGGTGATGCTAAAGAAGTGCTGGTTATCTTTGATAAAGGCGTACCTGACTAGCTGTGCTTTGCAAAGTACGCCGTCGCCTTTTTTAATATCTCTCGTTCCTCTTCGGCTACTTTAAGCTGTCGTTTGAGGCGCTTGTTC
>NZ_JBEOPQ010000220.1:0-399 GCF_040310285.1 Pseudomonas sp. HY2-MNA-CIBAN-0224
TAGTTAAGGTCGACCATCGCCTGACAGAGTGCTTTTAATACCATCAGGTCAGCCGTCGCGTAACGGCGTATCTCGCCAAGCGAAGTATCAATAAAGTCCGATATCTTGGGTGTATGAGTGACAACAGCCAAGATAGACACTCGCTGCTGCGGCACAAAATTTTCAGAGGTTTCGTCGTTATCTTGCGTTGGTGAGTAAAAATGGTATGGACTTGGTGGCTGACGGCGCATCATGGTACTTATGCAAGTAGTCAATGATTGCACGCAATTGACAGCCGTTTTAGGATCGTTGATACCAGGAGACAGCGCCCGTACCGCTATCTCAGTCATTTGTCCTAGGCTATACGCGATGTCATTAGAGTGCGTCACCCGTTGCTCAAGGCGTATGCAAGTGGCAAAG
>NZ_JBEOPQ010000221.1:0-396 GCF_040310285.1 Pseudomonas sp. HY2-MNA-CIBAN-0224
TCTAGCGCCTTGGCAATATCATCGACATCATCGGCCAAGTCCAAGTCTGCGTTGCGCGTGAGTCGGAACTGATGGCAACCCGTGACATTCATACCGGGGAACAGCTCGCCGATATGCTCATGAATGACAGCCGATAGCATGACATGGTGCTCTTTGCCACCGGTCAGCTCGTCTGGCAGACGAATCACGCGCGGCAGACTGCGCGGCGCTGGGACAATCGCCAGATTAATATCGCGACCAAAGGCATCTTTGCCTTCTAAAGTGGCGATAAAATTGAGGCTCTTATTAACCAATCTTGGAAACGGATGCGCCGGATCGATACTTATAGGGGTCAGCACTGGTGAGACTTGCTCAGTAAAATAGCGTTTCATCCATGCCGATTGCTCAGCATTCAGC
>NZ_JBEOPQ010000222.1:0-394 GCF_040310285.1 Pseudomonas sp. HY2-MNA-CIBAN-0224
GCGCATGGGTGACAACCATGATGGTATGTGGTTCTTTGGCAAAAAAGGCGGCGCATATGATGCCAAAGCGTCAGACAATGGTCTGCTGGTCATGAACCATGAGTACGTGAATAGTAGCGAGCTTAGCCCGTTTGGCTACTATGTGACTCAAGATATTGATGCTGCGCCGATATTCCAGAACCGTCGCCTCGCGAGCGATGTACGCCGAGAGGTTAATTGCCATGGCGTTGCGGTGGTTGAGATGAGTCGACGCGCCAATGGGATAGGCTATGAGATGGTGACTGATTCAAAATACAATCGCCGTATTACCAGTAGTACCACGACGCAATTGGCGGGGCCTGTTGCTGGTTCTGATTTGGTTAAGACCAAATTTGACCCAACCGGTTTTCAGACT
>NZ_JBEOPQ010000223.1:0-394 GCF_040310285.1 Pseudomonas sp. HY2-MNA-CIBAN-0224
TTGAGCCAATCATCAGCCCAGCCAACCGCGCCAGAGATAATCATCACGATCAGCAAAATCCACACATAAGGATTGTTAAGGCGTGCCCACAGTAAGGTCGATACCCCGATGGCGCTCAAAATCAATACCCCGCCCATGGTCGGTGTACCAGTCTTTGCCAAATGCGACTGCGGACCATCATTACGAATGGCCTGACCATACTTTAGTGCCCGTAGACGTCTGATGACCGGTCCGCCTAAAAACATACTAAATGCCAGTGCTGTGACGACCGCAAGTAACGCTCGTAGCGTCAACGAAGAAACCGCAGAAAACGGTGTATAATACTGGCCAAGCCAGCCAAACAACCAAACTAACACCGCCTACTCCTCTACTAGCGCATGAATAAGTGTTTCCA
>NZ_JBEOPQ010000224.1:0-394 GCF_040310285.1 Pseudomonas sp. HY2-MNA-CIBAN-0224
TACTCACCGCGTGCATCATCGCCCATATAAAAGACCACGGGCTTGCCTTGCTCAACAGGCGCGTAGGCACAGTTTTCATGCGCGAAACGCCCTAGTGCGGTACGCTTTCGTGGTACGGATTGCGGCTCAAACGGGTCAATTTCTGTGATATAACCAAAGGTATTAAAGCCATTACGATAATCATCGGCAGCGCTTGCTCCAACGGCAGTCATGTCCCAACGTGAGAATTCGTCAGGGATTTTGGCGTCTTTGGCCTCAGGTGTGTGCCATAAATATTCAAAGCCAGCAAAGTTCTCTGTTGCCCCATAGCGCTTGCGACCATAATTATGCTCAGCACTCAATTGACTGGCATCTTGTCCACGCGCGAATACCCCTAGGAAGTTCTCTTCGGTGG
>NZ_JBEOPQ010000225.1:0-393 GCF_040310285.1 Pseudomonas sp. HY2-MNA-CIBAN-0224
CGAACTTAAAGTATTGCTATAAAAGTATTGTCATAAAATAGTTGCGTACTTCGATTAACGCAATTGACTCAATGCATCATCCTGCATGAGCTGACGCGAGACAATCACTCGCATGATCTCATTAGTGCCTTCTAAAATCTGATGAACACGCAAGTCTCGTACATGTCGCTCTAGCGGATACTCATTTAGATAACCATAGCCACCATGTAGCTGTAAGGCTTCATTGGCAACATCGAAACAAAGATCAGTGGAAAGACGCTTTGCCATCGCACAATAGGTAGAAGCTTGCCCATCATTGTTATCGACTTTATTAGCCGCTAGATACAGCATTTGTCGCGCGGTAATGGTCTGAGTGAGCATATCCGCAAGCTTAAACTGTACGGACTGTAAGCT
>NZ_JBEOPQ010000226.1:0-393 GCF_040310285.1 Pseudomonas sp. HY2-MNA-CIBAN-0224
GTCTTGGCTTATAGGGTTTAGCAGTGACTTCTTATCTATAAAATATCTTTCATAATCTGACTCAGATATATAATCAACGTTAGTTAAATCCAAACCATCAGGCTTAAAGTTTTTGGAGGTAAAGTACGGTACACCTGAATCTTGCCTCTCTATTGAAGTATGGATGCCATCTCCGATTACACAAAGCTCTCTCAACTTTTGGAAATTAATTCCCATAACCTTTCACCTCTAAGATTTTACTTATATTCTCATTAAGAACACTTTCCAACTGTTGAGCTTGCTTATTTAAAGACATAAACTCTTCATTCATTTCATGAATATAGTCAATAAAATCTTCTTCAGTACGACCGTCTTCTTCGATCACCACACCAACATAACGCCCTGTATTAAGTG
>NZ_JBEOPQ010000227.1:0-392 GCF_040310285.1 Pseudomonas sp. HY2-MNA-CIBAN-0224
GTTTAGCATGTTGTGCTATGATAATTATGAAATGTTGAGCAGACCCATGGACGTTATGGCAGATCATAAACCTTTGACCCTTACTTCACCAAAACAGCGCCAAGGCAGCCGCTTTGAACAACGAGCGTGCGAGTTTTTACATGCGCAAGGATTGCAGCTGATTGCGCAAAACTGGCAGCAGCCTAAAGTTGGTGAATTAGATTTGGTAATGTTGGAGACGGGTTCAGCATGGTCGACGCTGGTATTTATTGAAGTACGCCAGCGCCAGCATTCAGGGTTTGGTGATGCCGCGCTTAGCGTTACGGCAAGCAAACAGCGTAAAGTGATCAAAACAGCTCGTTATTTTTTACAGGCGCACCCTGAATATAGTCACTATGAGTGCCGCTTTGATG
>NZ_JBEOPQ010000228.1:0-391 GCF_040310285.1 Pseudomonas sp. HY2-MNA-CIBAN-0224
TGTTCGTGCAGATCGGCCTCGTGCCGAACACCGAATGGCTGAAAGGCACGGTCGAACTGTCGAAGCACGGCGAGATCGTCGTCGATGCGCGCGGCGCGACGTCGGTGCCGGGCGTGTTCGCGGCCGGTGACGTGACGACGGTGCCGTTCAAGCAGATCGTGATCGCGGTCGGCGAAGGGGCGAAGGCGTCGCTCGGCGCGTTCGACCACCTGATCCGGCAGGACGTGGCGGCGCCGGCCGCCACCGCGCAGCCGCGAGTCGAAGAAGCGGTCGCCGCCTGACGGACGTCAGCCCGACGGCAAACAGTTTGTCTCTCTTGGCCCCGCATGCTTTGGTCGGCGTGCGGGGCCCTTTTTATGCCGAGGACGCCCGCGGCTACTTGGTCGCGGTC
>NZ_JBEOPQ010000229.1:0-389 GCF_040310285.1 Pseudomonas sp. HY2-MNA-CIBAN-0224
GACTGGCACATTGTATGCTTTAGCCAACTCAGCTATCTGTCTAGCCTCTTCGTATAAATGTGCGTCACCATCAGGCAATGACAGGACTTGCTTACGACGAATTTGTAACAGCCCGATAAACCCTGTCGCTAATGCTGCTTTTAATTTGCGATACAGCAGCGCAAACTCATCATCATTGGTCAATAAGTATAGCTTTGGTGCTGGTGTGATAATCGATGCTTGAGTCATATAATTTTCCTAGGACACGTCCTAAATTCAACACAATAAAAAGGCCGTTACATTACATAACAGCCTCTTTATACCCACTAAACCAATCCGCTTACACTGTACGGCGAGTCGCCAAACTGTTTAGGATATTTTTGGCATCACCCCAACGCGTCGCTGAGCTG
>NZ_JBEOPQ010000230.1:0-388 GCF_040310285.1 Pseudomonas sp. HY2-MNA-CIBAN-0224
TTCTAGAATTGTCCTTATTAATAAATTTGGTATTAATGATTTCAGCATATTTCCAGACAATATATTGCTATATATTGTCTGAAACAACAGGTCAAGTTCAAAAACTACATTTTTTATATCATTAACTTCAATATCATATATGCGACTTATCAGTGCAATAACTTCCTTCTCTAGATTTATCTCTTCTGCTTCTAAGGGAAAATGATTAATTGTATTCCGAATTAAACCAATGATTTCTTTGGTTATTTCTATGGTTATTAAAGATTGAAAAAAGGCGTCTTCTAAAATTGGGCTCAAATCACGCCTTTCTATTGCTCTAGAGAATATAGTATCTGGTTTCCAGTAGAGAACTATATTTTTTAAATCATCTATTTGAGCGTTCACACCA
>NZ_JBEOPQ010000231.1:0-387 GCF_040310285.1 Pseudomonas sp. HY2-MNA-CIBAN-0224
GCTTATCACCGTCAAGCGTGGTCACTGATTTGATGACCTTTGCACCAGTCTCGTCATACCAGCTGACTGCATCAAGGATTTGCTTACGCTCATTAGCTTTGAGCTTAATATCGGCTTGCGTTTTGATAAAGTCAGCTATCTTTTTAGTGAACTCATTAAAGTCAGTAAATAGCGCATTGCCTATATGTACTTGGATAGCTTTGGCATGATTAAATAAAGACAGCTGATTATCCCATGTTTTGGGGTCAAGCAGCTTTTTGCGTTGACTGGCAGATAGGCTCAATTCTTCTTGCTCTAAGAATACTTTGAGCTTGTCTTTGTTAGTCTGAAAAAACCCCTTTTCATAAACGCTATCGCCATATTCACTGTGCATTTGACTCATGGCAT
>NZ_JBEOPQ010000232.1:0-385 GCF_040310285.1 Pseudomonas sp. HY2-MNA-CIBAN-0224
TATAATCGTCCAAATCGCCATGGTTGATTGCGTATTCACGAAAGACGTTGTGAGGGTTAGCGAACTTGTCAAAAAACAACTGACAGCCACGGGTTGGCGAAATGAAATGGTCACCTTTGGCACTGATCGCATAGATAGGCGTGGTAATAGTTGGCATATGCTGACGATAATCGAAGTGGCTGTTATTAGATACAGTATGAGATGTAGTATTTTTAGAGGCGATAGTAGAGGGCGTATTGTCATTAATCGTCGTTGTTTCAAATTTACTTTGTTGTATAAAGCTGCTTTTAAAGTCTTTGTTTAGGTTCCAGTTGTACCACTGGTTCATCGTATAGTAGCTTTCGTTAAAAGGACCCATTTTAAGCTTCTTAGCTGGGATAAAGCC
>NZ_JBEOPQ010000233.1:0-384 GCF_040310285.1 Pseudomonas sp. HY2-MNA-CIBAN-0224
GCTTTGGCTTTCACTCAACCCCGCCCGAGAGCGAAGCTGCTTAAAAATGGAGCGGGAAACGAGACTCGAACTCGCGACCCCGACCTTGGCAAGGTCGTGCTCTACCAACTGAGCTATTCCCGCAATAATGGCGTCCCCTAGGGGACTCGAACCCCTGTTACCGCCGTGAAAGGGCGGTGTCCTAGGCCACTAGACGAAGGGGACGTTGCCCGAAACGTACACTGTACATTTCAGTGCCAATTACGCTCACCGAAGTGTGCGCTTTGGCTTTCACTCAACCCCGCCCGAGAGCGAAGCTGCTTAAAAATGGAGCGGGAAACGAGACTCGAACTCGCGACCCCGACCTTGGCAAGGTCGTGCTCTACCAACTGAGCTATTCCCGCA
>NZ_JBEOPQ010000234.1:0-384 GCF_040310285.1 Pseudomonas sp. HY2-MNA-CIBAN-0224
TGGCAATGTGACGTTTATCACACCGAAGCAAGTGGGGTATAAGGCGAGTAAGGTGGATTGGGGCAGTGGGGGTGGTGAGGCTTTAAACTTAGTGATGAAGCAGATGCAGTTTGAAGCTTGTGAGAAGTTGTCAGAGCAGGCTGAGGACAATCACGCTGCTAGTACCGACTTATAATAAAAATGACTCTCACCCAAATCTCACACACAGATATAAAAGCATGACAGCATAATGAATATCCAACCAGAAAAATCATTGAGCGTAAGCCTACAGACGCAAACGCTTGACGCTAGGGTGCTCAGTACCTTTGATGTCATGATTGTTCATCATAGCCAGACAGAGCTGATCGGCGAGATAAACTCTGCCTTCCCTGACGCTATATACTC
>NZ_JBEOPQ010000235.1:0-382 GCF_040310285.1 Pseudomonas sp. HY2-MNA-CIBAN-0224
GTCAATAAACACTCGATACCAATGCGCATATTGTCCATACGTCCGGCAGCATTGATACGAGGTCCTAACACAAAACCAAAATCTTGCGCCTGCATTTTTTTGGGATCACGGCCCGCTTGCTCAAGCAATGCCAAGATACCCAGACAGCAGCGCCCTTGGCGGATAGCCGTCAGTCCATGATGCACCAAGATGCGATTGTTCTTATCAAGCACTCCAACGTCCGCAATCGTTCCGAGCGCCACCAAATCCAAATATTGGCTGACTTGCACGGTAGATTTATTGGCTTCACGGCGCAGCTTGGCTAAACGTCCGAGCACATAAAAAGCCACACCGACCCCTACGAGCGCTTTACTAGTAAAACTGCAATCGAGTTGATTGGGAT
>NZ_JBEOPQ010000236.1:0-380 GCF_040310285.1 Pseudomonas sp. HY2-MNA-CIBAN-0224
TAGCTATTTTACCTAGCGCTTAACCAATAAATCTTACCAAATTCAGATAAAATAAAGGATTATTTATGACGGATTATACCAACCTCAAGTTATCAATTGACGGTCACATTGCTACCGTAACACTGAATAACCCACCAGCCCATACGTGGACGATGGACAGTCTACCAGCGCTAAAGCAGCTGGTTACTGACCTCAATGCCAATGATGATGTTTACGCCTTAATTATCCATGGCGATGGCGAGAAGTTCTTTTCAGCAGGTGCGGATTTAAACAATTTCTCAGACGGTGATAAAGGCCAAGCAATCAGCATGGCAATCGCGTTTGGTGAAGCGTTTGAAGCGCTATCAGCGTATCGCGGTGTCAGTATCGCGGTTATAAAT
>NZ_JBEOPQ010000237.1:0-377 GCF_040310285.1 Pseudomonas sp. HY2-MNA-CIBAN-0224
GATCTTGGGTATAAACGAAGACTTGCACTGCATCTAGCGCCAGCTCACGATGTTCACGTAACACGACTAATGGCGGGCTATTGGCATCAGAGGCACGACCAATGGGTGGATGGTCCAAGATGGCTTCGGTATGCCATAAAATATCTTCAGCAATCTCGCGCAAAAAGTATTCATCGCCCAAATCATCCCACAATCTAAGTACCTCATCGCGGTTCATATGTTGATTATCGACATTGTCTAACATGACCAATGCTTGCTTACGCGTGGCACTAATCATGTCTTGGCGATTGGTCGGTGCATCGATATCAGCACGCAAAATACGGCGCGTTTGCGAGTATAACTGTTTCATAAGGGTCGCCCGCCAGCTGTTCCATAAC
>NZ_JBEOPQ010000238.1:0-374 GCF_040310285.1 Pseudomonas sp. HY2-MNA-CIBAN-0224
CTTATGACATCTTTTTTTGATAGCTTACGTGACGAGTGGTTTTCCAATGTTCGCGGTGACGTTTTATCAGGTTTGGTGGTCGCACTGGCCCTGATTCCAGAAGCCATTGCTTTTTCTATTATCGCAGGCGTCGACCCAAAAGTCGGTTTGTATGCCTCATTCTGTATCGCCGTGGTGATTAGTTTCGTCGGCGGTCGTCCCGGTATGATTTCGGCAGCGACAGGGGCGATGGCGCTAGTGATGGTGGATTTGGTGGCCGATCATGGCCTGCAATACCTGCTGGCCGCTACTTTACTGTGCGGCGCGATTCAGGTCGTCATGGGTATTCTTAAGCTCGGCAATCTGATGCGCTTTGTCTCGCGCTCGGTGGTCAT
>NZ_JBEOPQ010000239.1:0-372 GCF_040310285.1 Pseudomonas sp. HY2-MNA-CIBAN-0224
GCACTGTACGGCTGTTGCATAAGCAGCAGGCAACTCGTCAAGGTTATTAACCTTGGTCATGCCAATACTCGAACCTTCATGAACGGGCTTGATAATGAGTGGTAGACCTAGCATATTGACCACTTGCTGCCAGTCGGTATCGGCCGTCAATAGTGAAAATGGTGCCGTCGCTAAGCCGCAGCCTTGCCACAATTGCTTGGTACGAACCTTGTCCATGCCCAGCGCTGATGCCAAAATGCCTGAACCTGTCTGCGGAATATCAAACCATTGCAACACGCCTTGTAGCAAGCCATCTTCACCGCCGCGACCATGCAACACATTAAACACGCGATCATAATCACGCAGCTCAGTAATGTCCTGATGCTTAGGATC
>NZ_JBEOPQ010000240.1:0-371 GCF_040310285.1 Pseudomonas sp. HY2-MNA-CIBAN-0224
TTGCACACTAAACCATAAATCGATAACCAAGTCATTTGCTTGGAAACGTTGATAAAAGTCCGCCAAATAGGCATCCGCATCTGCCAATTGATGATTAACCATCACTTTTAATGCACCAAAACGTTCCGTCATACAGCTGGCATTGTCATACTGCTGCTGTGCCCATTCATTGGCACCATCAACGTTAGCCGTCAATGCCATGTCTAATATCACATTGCGCAAGGCACGAGTACCACGAGCGGCGGCGCTATCTTCATAAGACTGCATGGGCAGCTGCTTATAAAGTACTGCCCATTGGTCTTTTAGCATCTCTGCCACTTGCTGATATAAGCCTTCACGCTGCGCTTTGACCAACTCTGGATCATAATCTT
>NZ_JBEOPQ010000241.1:0-370 GCF_040310285.1 Pseudomonas sp. HY2-MNA-CIBAN-0224
GTATTGGACTTAATCAAGCAACAACTACCAAAATAAATCATGCGCGCTACTTATTTGACTGCTCAGATTAGGGCGTATCCTAGTCCTAATATAAAGTTGTCGTCAGCATTGATACTCTATATCACTGAGTCACCATTTTATGCCAAATCATTTTAGTGCTGCCAAGCAACGGCTGATAAACTCGCCTAAGCGTTTGCCGTTATTTTCACGCTTGGAAGTGTTTTTACTGTCCATAGGTATGGTCGTCGCATTCTTTATCAGTCAACTGCTAGGAGTCTATATCGCAGGCAAGCTGCTGCTACCGGCTGCTAAAAGCGCAAACGTGGCTGATGTGTTTTTCTATGGCAGCAGTAATGGCACGGTCGTGAGT
>NZ_JBEOPQ010000242.1:0-369 GCF_040310285.1 Pseudomonas sp. HY2-MNA-CIBAN-0224
GTCGCTATGCCAATCAATACCCAATACGTCACAAAGCTTGGCAAACTGGCTGTCATTACCACATGCTAAGATAAAGTGCGCCTCCCCCTCACCAGCAAACACTTGATAAGGCACGATATTGGGATGCTGATTACCCAGTCTTGGCGGTACATCACCTGAGGCTAAATGATTCATACCGACGTTCGCTAACATCGCCAGTGCACTGTCAAGCAATGCTACATCGACATGTTGTCCAAATCCAGTATGCTGACGTGCCAGCAGTGCCGCTTGAATGCCAATGGTCAGCTGCAAGCCTGCAAACAAATCAACGACGGCCACACCAACCTTGTGCGGTTCGCCGTCGCTTGGCCCAGTAATACTCATTAGTCC
>NZ_JBEOPQ010000243.1:0-368 GCF_040310285.1 Pseudomonas sp. HY2-MNA-CIBAN-0224
GCATTTGTCTTTTGGCTACTGTGCTTTTTAGGTATGGCAGGGTTTAAGAGGCTCTATTTATAACCTGCTTTGTCCATCATTTGAATCGCTTGGGTTTGCAGCTCGCCAAACTTTTGCACGCTGATGTCGTCTTTTTTGAATTCGCCCCATGATCTGAGCATATCTGACTCATCGACGCCTTCTTTGACTGGATATTCTTTATCAGAGCTGGCGTAGAGACCTTGGGCTTTATCCGACGACAACCATTCCATCAATTTAAGCGCACCATCAGGATTGTCTGAGTCTGTGACCACACCCGCCCCAGAGATATTCACGTGAGTACCAGTAGTGCCTTGGTTTGCCCAAAAGACTTTGACAGGGAAATTCGG
>NZ_JBEOPQ010000244.1:0-368 GCF_040310285.1 Pseudomonas sp. HY2-MNA-CIBAN-0224
TCGCCATTGGCGCGTTTGGATGTCGCCACTGAGCTGACGCGGGATTTTGCGCCCAATGCCAGTCGTTATCTCGACCGTATCGATAAAGAGTCGGCACGAATGAATGAGTTGATTGAGCAAATTATCCATATTCAATCGCTACAAATGCAGCAATACACCATCGATAATCTAGAAAGTGAGGCCGTCAATCTCTCTGAGATTATTAGCGACATTGCCCAAGATGTTTGTTTCGAGTTTCAACATAAAAACGTACGCTGGCAATGGCAGCCGCCTAGCTCCTCACTAAAAATCTCACGAACGGATTCTTTGACAGAGTGTTGGACCATATCTGGCATTCAAGAACAGCTGCACAGTGCGCTTGAGAACGT
>NZ_JBEOPQ010000245.1:0-366 GCF_040310285.1 Pseudomonas sp. HY2-MNA-CIBAN-0224
GTTTATACCAATGCTCAAACTCCGTCAATGACTGGAGACGAAAATCAGCCGCCAAATCGATGACTCGTACACCTGCTTGAGTCAACGCTTGTGCTTGTTTCATCGCGACACCATGTGGCGTGGCAAAAAACACCACATCACATTTTTGTAAGGTGGCAAGCGTATCATCACCCAAGTCACTAAAGACAATATCCGAGATACCGCGTAAGCTTGGGAATATCTCATCAGCACGTGTACCCGCTTCACTACGTGACGTTAGCAAATCAATAGAAACCTCAGGATGAGCGGATAGTAAGCGAATCAGCTCAATACCTGTATATCCTGTGCCACCGACGATTGCTGCTGAAATCATAAGATATCCCCTTT
>NZ_JBEOPQ010000246.1:0-365 GCF_040310285.1 Pseudomonas sp. HY2-MNA-CIBAN-0224
CTCATGGACCAACGCTTGGGGCAAAAAAGCAATGCCTAAATCGCTGAGCGTGGCTTGTTTAATCGCACTAAGATGATTGCTATGAAACCTACCATGGACAGGCATTAATTGCTCTGTGCCGTCTATACATACTGGCCATATGTTGTTAGAGGTATTATCTAACTTATAGATTATGCACTCATGATTGTCTAATTCTTCAGGGGTTTGAGGCGTACCATATCGCTTTAAATAGTCTGGCGTCGCACATATCACCCATCGGCTATCTATAAGACGTCTTGCAATGAGCGATGAGTCTTCAAGCTCAGCGGTCCTTATTGCCAAATCAAAACCGTCTTCTATCAAGTCACCCAAGCGATTGGTAATTT
>NZ_JBEOPQ010000247.1:0-363 GCF_040310285.1 Pseudomonas sp. HY2-MNA-CIBAN-0224
GGCATCAGTGATTATGTGACTTATGATGATACGCCAAAAGACAATGACGTTATTTTGGCGCGCTGCAAAGACGCTGATATTATCATCACCAATAAAGTCCAAATTGATGCAGAAGTAATAAGTAAACTCCCCAACCTGAAGCTTATCCAATTGACTGCCACGGGGATGAATAACGTCGATCAAGAGGCTTGTAATAAGCATAATGTCGCACTGTACAATGTCGCGGGTTACGCAGTCAAAAGCGTTCCTGAACATACCTTTATGCTCATGCTGACTGCTATGCGCGCCAGCATTCACTATCATCAAAAAGTGGTCGATGGTACTTGGCAAGGTAACGGTAACTTCTGCCTACTGGATATCCCG
>NZ_JBEOPQ010000248.1:0-363 GCF_040310285.1 Pseudomonas sp. HY2-MNA-CIBAN-0224
GGTAGATACCTTACTACTAACGACTTCAGATACATCCAACAAGAATATTGAAAATATCATTAATGATCCGACATACAGCAGTGAAAAAGCCAATATTCTTGGGTCACTTGGTTTTTTTGGTTATTTCTTGAATACTGGTGCCACATCAAACCGTGGTGATCAGGTGCTGTTCTGTTATCGTCCACGCCAAAGCTATTTTTTTAAGATGTCTGAGGCAACTATTATTACCCCATCGGGGCAAAGTAAGTTGGTAGGCGGTGCAGGTTCAAGCGGTTTTTGTCGCCCTAGTCAAGCTGGCGATTTTGTCAATGCTCGTCAAAACGTCATGACTCAGGTGTCAGTGACCAGGCCAAACACACAGTC
>NZ_JBEOPQ010000249.1:0-362 GCF_040310285.1 Pseudomonas sp. HY2-MNA-CIBAN-0224
TGATCAACTCATGTGGCCCAATACCATGCGTGTCAAACTCGGCTACTTTGCTATAATTATTACGAGCATCGTAGATACCAATTTTACCCGCCAAGCTTATCGTATCATTCTCAGTGACGTATAGCGTTGAGCCGTCCAAACTGTAGCAAGCATGTCCATAAAAATGGCGATTATCAGCCGCTGTAATAGCGAATTTTACTTGCCCTATCGCCGTATCTAATACCCAAAACTTTTCACTAGGGCGGCGACCCAGCACCACAACATCGCGTGGACAGTTATGAGTATTTGATTTGTTTTGATCGTTTTGTCTATTTTGAATATTAGGGATTGGCTGGACAACGATATCGTGGACACGCTCAGGC
>NZ_JBEOPQ010000250.1:0-361 GCF_040310285.1 Pseudomonas sp. HY2-MNA-CIBAN-0224
GTAAAAATGAGGTGCATTTTATTATTGATAGCCATGCTTGTCATGAGCAGGTTCTATAAGGTACTCTCTAAAGTATGCCTTGCTAAAATATGCTTCATCAAACTATAGCTTGCTTGCGAGCCACATCTTATGAATAAAAAGAGAGCTCAGCCAAGCATTTACCCTGATCATTCATAAATAAAGGACTACTTATGTTATCGAACGTCATTCACCCCGCTAAGCGTTTGTGCCAATCTCTGCTCTTTACCACGTCATTGGGCTTAATGGCACTGACCGTTAGTCAAACAGCAGCAGCTATTACGACTAAAAATATCACTTATACGGTAGACAATCAAAATTATGAAGGCTATTACGCCAAAGC
>NZ_JBEOPQ010000251.1:0-360 GCF_040310285.1 Pseudomonas sp. HY2-MNA-CIBAN-0224
TCCCACGCCAGCGCATACGATGAAGGATGGGGTAGATTATATTCCCACCAACAAGTATGTATTATGGGGACATCATTTTACATCGGTGGCAGGGGCTGCTCCAATCATTGGTCCTGCGATTGCGGTTATTTGGGGCTGGGTACCGGCCATTATTTGGGTGGTTTTGGGTACTATTTTTATGGCAGGCGTACATGATATGTCGGCCATTTGGGCCAGTATGCGCAATAGAGGTCAATCGATTGGCTCTATTGCCGGTACCGTCATGGGTACACGTGTACGTAGCTTGATGATGGTCGTTATCTTTTTATTATTATTGATGGTGAATGCTGTATTTGGCGTCGCTATTGCTAATATGATGAT
>NZ_JBEOPQ010000252.1:0-360 GCF_040310285.1 Pseudomonas sp. HY2-MNA-CIBAN-0224
GACCAGAGCAATCATAATCCATTTGGTGACCCCATCAAGCAACTTATAATGACCGGCAATCAGAAAAAACCAGGATACCGCAACGATTATGACCGCTAAACTGATACTAGACAGTCCCACGGAAGCTGGCAGCATAAAGCCCAATATTACCGCCGCAAGTAGTGTCACAGCACCGGTACTAATCACCGCAGATAGGATAGATAAGACAAAATAAATCCATAGATAGGCTTTTGAGCGCTTAGCATAACCGGCGATTAAGCTCTCGCCAGTATCATAGACATAATCTGTACCGAAGCGAAAAAACGGATATTTGAAGACGTTGGCCAAAATAATCATAATGGCCAGCTGCCAGCCATATAT
>NZ_JBEOPQ010000253.1:0-359 GCF_040310285.1 Pseudomonas sp. HY2-MNA-CIBAN-0224
TGATAAAGGCGCTCAAAACGGTTGTATCATGACCGCATCTAACGGCGACACGATTAGCAGCGAAGACGAACAGCAAGCCATCAAACTGGCGCAAGAGTTCGCTGGTCTTGAAGGTATGGATTTAGCAAAAGAATGCTGTACGCCGACGACGTTTGAGTGGACCGCTGGTAGCTGGGATTTATCAGATACCTTGCTTAATCGTGATGTAGCTGGTAGCCATGATAGCGGTACGGGCGGCTTCTTTAAGCATTTGGGCACGCACGTTGAAGCAAAATATAATGTTATCGCTTATGACTTTGGTACCAAAACCAATATCTTACGTATGCTAGTCGACCGTGGTTGTCACGTCACCGTTGTAC
>NZ_JBEOPQ010000254.1:0-358 GCF_040310285.1 Pseudomonas sp. HY2-MNA-CIBAN-0224
GTGTTTCGGGAAAGTACCTGCAAGAATACCTGAGCGAGTTCTGTTATCGGTTCAATCGTAGACAAATGGAAAGAGAAATACCTAACAGATTGTTAAATTTGGCAATCATTCACACGCCAATACATTCTTACTGAGCCAACTGCATAGGCATGTTATCTAATGATAACTATCTATTTTTCACGTATTGATTGACAAAATAATAGCCAAAAACCTATTTCTACTTCACTTTCTTGAGTCAAATAACACTTATACTTTTTTAATTGATTTTGTTTTAGTGTCTAAAGGAAAAGAGTCAAAGCGCTGACTTTAATTTTCTTGTATAACCAGCCTTAATCTCCTAAATGACAATGTTGTCATT
>NZ_JBEOPQ010000255.1:0-357 GCF_040310285.1 Pseudomonas sp. HY2-MNA-CIBAN-0224
TATTACATCCTTGCAGCTGCCTACACAACCAGTCGATATCGGTCGCGGTCACCTCTCCTGCCACCTTGCCAGAAATAGAGGAATCCAGTAATAGTAATTGCCAGTGCTCCGTCTCAATAACGTGTCGGCTGAGCAAACGCGCATCGGTCGGCTGGGCGACGAGTTCGCGCTGAAAAAACGGTAAATCGCAACCGATCTCATCAGTGACATCATGATTGCCCGCAATACAGGCAAAAGGGATATTGGTCGCTTGCAACACTTCAAAAATATGGTCGTAAATAGCGGGCCGTACTTGATTGACTAAGTCGCCAGTCACCACGATCAAGTCACAGCGGATATCTTCATTCAATGCTTGTT
>NZ_JBEOPQ010000256.1:0-357 GCF_040310285.1 Pseudomonas sp. HY2-MNA-CIBAN-0224
GGTACGTAGCGTGCCACGTATTACTATCTATCCAAAATCGCATTATGTGACGCCGCGCAACAAGTTAGAAGCTGCCAGTCATACCATTCGCGCTGAGCTTGAGCCACGTTTAGAATATTTCCGTGAAAATAACAAGCTGATTGAAGCACAGCGTCTCAAAGAGCGTACCCAGTATGATCTTGAGATGATTCAACAGCTCGGCTATTGCAACGGTATCGAAAACTATTCGCAGCATCTCTCTGGTCGTCCATCAGGGGAAGCGCCGCCGACGTTGTTTGACTATATTCCAGAAGACGCACTGCTGTTCCTTGATGAGTCACATGTCACTGTTTCGCAAATCGGTGCAATGTATAAAGG
>NZ_JBEOPQ010000257.1:0-356 GCF_040310285.1 Pseudomonas sp. HY2-MNA-CIBAN-0224
TACTAAAACTAAGGCGGACAACCCAGCGGCACTGACCCCAAACTGATAGATGACCAGTATGGATAACAAGGCAGTGACGAGCTCAACCAAAGGATAACGCAGACCGATAGCAGCATTACAGTTTGAGCAGCGCCCACGTAACAGCAGCCAGCTTATTAAGGGTACGTTCTCATACCACTTTATTTTGTGCGCGCAGTGAGGGCAGCGCGACGCTGGTCGACTCAACGTAATAGGGGTATCCGCTGCGACGATATCGGTCAGTGGTATGGTATGCTCTTGCGGCATGTCTGCTTGCTGCGCCATAAATTGACTACATTCTTGACGCCAGCTATAGACCATCATCAGCGGCATACGGT
>NZ_JBEOPQ010000258.1:0-356 GCF_040310285.1 Pseudomonas sp. HY2-MNA-CIBAN-0224
GTAAATTGCCATTTTTGCCGCAATTACTGCATGTTAATCATGGTCTACAAGTGGACAGTGGCATCTGGGCGAAGCATGTGGCGAAATGGGCGGAGGCTCAAGAGATACCTTGTCGGATTTTATCAGCGCAAGTGGACGGTCATGATGAGCAAGCCGCTAGGCAAGCGCGCTATGACGTTATGCGAGCGCAACTCAATCAAGACGATGTGTTGCTCTTAGCGCATCATGCCGATGACCAAGCAGAAACGGTACTGATGCGGTTGATTCAAGGCGCTGGGGTGAATGGCTTGTCGGGTATGCAGCCATGGCATCTACAGACGCAAGGTAGGCGGCGAAATATATTGTGGCGACCTTGG
>NZ_JBEOPQ010000259.1:0-354 GCF_040310285.1 Pseudomonas sp. HY2-MNA-CIBAN-0224
GTAAAAGAGCGATCCCGCATCGGTGATTGGGAAGCGGACACCATCATTGGTCAAAACCATAAACAAGCTATCGTGACAGTGGTAGAGCGAAAGACAGGTTTGGTTAAGATGAAGCGAGTGACTAAAAAGAGTGCTCATCTGGTCGCGGATGCGATGGTGGTAATGCTAACTCCAGTGAAACTACACGTTAAGACGATTACGTCCGATAATGGCAAGGAATTTGCGGATCATAAAGCCATTAAGCAAAGACTCTATAGTGGGTTCTACTTTGCTGATGCTTATGCCTCATGGCAACGAGGAACAAACGAAAATACCAATGGCTTGATTAGAGAGTACTTGCCTAAAGGATGTGAC
>NZ_JBEOPQ010000260.1:0-354 GCF_040310285.1 Pseudomonas sp. HY2-MNA-CIBAN-0224
TCTTGAATCTGTCCGTCATCATCTGCCATTAGGTAAGTACGATTGCCGTGCAATACACCAATACGACCAGCTGCTAGTGGCGCTGAATGACGACCTGTTTCGATACCATCACCTGTCGCTTCGACACCATACATTTTGACATCAGTATCATTTAAGAAGTCAAAGAACAGACCAATTGCATTTGAGCCACCACCGACACAGGCGACTAGGGCATCTGGTAATTTGCCAGTCATTTGCAAATGCTGAATGCGCGCTTCTTTACCGATAATCGCTTGGAAATCACGCACGAGTAGCGGATAAGGATGCGGGCCAGCGACCGTACCAATAATGTAATAAGTGCTATCGACATTGGTG
>NZ_JBEOPQ010000261.1:0-353 GCF_040310285.1 Pseudomonas sp. HY2-MNA-CIBAN-0224
GTATCAATCGTGTGCTTAGACCAGTCTTTTCGGCGCATTCCTTCGACATTGAGACCATGTGCCTTTGCTGGATTGCCTGATACCATGGTAAAAGCGGCCACATCCTTCAAAATCAAACTGGCACCACCGACCAAGCTATAGTCATCAACGGTACAAAACTGATGAATACCTGAGTTACCACCAATTATCGTATGATCGCCAATGGTTACATGACCAGCTACGCCGACGTTATTGGCCAATACATTGTGATCGCCAATCACACAGTCGTGAGCCACATGCGTATTTACCATCAGCAAGTTGTGACTACCAATTTTGGTAAGCTCACCATCCTGCGCAGTACCACGATGCAAACT
>NZ_JBEOPQ010000262.1:0-352 GCF_040310285.1 Pseudomonas sp. HY2-MNA-CIBAN-0224
CTGCAGGTCTGGCTATCTTCCCAATTATCTTTAGTCATGGTCTCGATCCGGCTTCAGGTCCTGGCCTTATTTTTGTCAGTTTACCGATTGCTTTTGGTAGTATGGGCGCAGGCACAATTCTTGGAACCTTATTCTTCTTATTGATTACCTTCGCTGCTATTACTTCATCTGTCTCTTTACTTGAACCGACGGTTGAGTTCTTGGAAGAGCGGACATCGATGAATCGTATGATGGCCACAGTCGTTGCTAGTACGGTGATTTGGCTACTGGGTGTTGCGGCATTGTTATCGTTTAATCTATGGTCTGAATTTACCATTATGGGTAATGGTATCTTTGATGCTTTAGATAAGCT
>NZ_JBEOPQ010000263.1:0-352 GCF_040310285.1 Pseudomonas sp. HY2-MNA-CIBAN-0224
GTTTTGCCGTGCAGATTGGTACTGATATCGCAGGCCAAAGAGTTAAAAACGAAGTCGAGCGTTTATTGGCTGGTAAGATTGACAGTTTACAGTCTACTTATACTATGTAGCATGTATATAGTCAGAGCATTTTTAAACCGCTACGGTGTTACCCGCCCTAGATGTACTCAGTGTACTATCTGCGGTCGGTCGCCTTGCAGCGATTCTAAAATTCCTTGACTATAGTATCGAGATATTGACCAGCTATTTGATACAATTTGGTAGTATTTAGCCTGTTTAGTCTCTTCCGTTCAGATTGAGGACATGCCCTAATATCGATTATCTGTTAGTGTTTAACGAGCAGGGTGCTATA
>NZ_JBEOPQ010000264.1:0-350 GCF_040310285.1 Pseudomonas sp. HY2-MNA-CIBAN-0224
CATCTGCGCAAGTTTACGCTTTAGTTTGCGTTGCCATTTAGCATACTGCTGCGCCTCATTTAGATAAGGCGCTTGACTAAAACCCACCAACACTCCAATCGATTGAGACACAGTAGTAGCCGTGGCAACGCCGTCATCATAATTACTGTCTATTAGCCAGATATCAATAGGTGCTTCATAAAGTTCAAACTTGGTATTCAGCTGCGCCCGTGTCACACAATCAACCAAGATAAAACCACAACTGCGTACGGTATCCGAAAAGGCCATGCGCTGGTGATGGTCTTCTGCGACCACCAGCACCTTGATATCATTTTGGTTTTTTTCTTTGAGCGCTAATAGAGCAGGTACAT
>NZ_JBEOPQ010000265.1:0-349 GCF_040310285.1 Pseudomonas sp. HY2-MNA-CIBAN-0224
ATTTACAGCCTTACCGCTTTCCAGTGGCGTTACTTTTTCTGATACCTATATCGTTTATGCTATTTGGCCTGCCATTTTTAATTTATTTGTTTTTTAGTACCAGAAAAGAGCTAAAGCTATACAAGTACGGGCAAGTCGCTACGGCGCGTATCGTTTCTATGATGCCGAAATATGCCATTCCTATTATCAATTTTGGACAAGGCGTCATCGTGCATTATGAATATGAAACGAGAAGTGGCAATAAAGTGATAGGGGAATCGTTAACCACAGATTTCTCAATTATAAGTGATAAAAGAACAGGGGATGATATTCCGATCTTTGTAGCGGCGAACAATGAATATCAATCATG
>NZ_JBEOPQ010000266.1:0-349 GCF_040310285.1 Pseudomonas sp. HY2-MNA-CIBAN-0224
CATTAGATTTGCTCAAGCTCTATAAAGAGCGTCGCCCTGATATCGCGACCAAGTGCGGTTTTATGGTTGGCCTTGGTGAGACGGAAGAAGAAATCTATGCACTGCTTGATGATCTAAAAGCACATAACGTCGATATGATTACGGTTGGCCAGTATCTACAACCTAGTAAAAACCACGCGCCAGTTGATCGTTATGTCCATCCAGACGAGTTCCAGCGTTATATGGACTACGGCAAAAAGATTGGTTTCTTTAACATTTGGGCAGGCCCGATGGTACGCTCAAGCTACTTTGCCGATCGTCAATACTATGGTGAAGATTGCCCAGCGCCTATCCGTAGCAAAAAAGCCTT
>NZ_JBEOPQ010000267.1:0-349 GCF_040310285.1 Pseudomonas sp. HY2-MNA-CIBAN-0224
TTGTACTTGCCAATGCTGAAACATTAGCGCCATTTGATGACAATAGCTTTGATTTGCTTACCATCAGCTTTGGTCTGCGGAATGTCACGGACAAAGACGCTGCGTTAAAATCTATGTATCGCGTACTGAAACCGGGCGGTCGTTTATTGATTTTAGAATTCTCAAAACCTGTGTTTGAGCCATTATCAAAAGCCTATGATTTATACTCATTTACCGCATTACCAATGATGGGCAAGCTGATTGCCAATGATGCAGAAAGCTATCAATACTTGGCTGAATCGATTCGTATGCACCCTGATCAGCAGACGCTAAAGCAAATGATGCAGCAAGCGGGCTTTGAGAATTGTGA
>NZ_JBEOPQ010000268.1:0-347 GCF_040310285.1 Pseudomonas sp. HY2-MNA-CIBAN-0224
GGCGAAGCCTGTCCGCACTGTCATACGGCACTCGAAAATATTAAGCTGAATGGACGAGCTAGCGTATACTGCCCCGATTGCCAGCCACTAAAATAAGTCTACTGCTATGGTTAGGCTTTATGATATCAATTCTGTATATCTATGCTGTAAGCCAGCACCGATATAGCGATAATCTGCTCGTCATTTGATGATAGTAAGTTTTGTCGCTAAAGCGATTATATCGCACGCATTTTTGTTGCTTATTGACGCACATCTTGCTTTAATAGTAAAAGAGCTTACATAAATAGTGCAAAGCATTTATTTATCTGTAATAATCAATCTATTTATCGTTGCCGCATTGCTTATAT
>NZ_JBEOPQ010000269.1:0-347 GCF_040310285.1 Pseudomonas sp. HY2-MNA-CIBAN-0224
TTTCATACTTTTTCCTTGAGGGGTAGAGGCTGAGAGTTTTTAGGAGTTTCTATAGGTTTGATAATATAAATGACAAAGCGTCTAGTATAATCAACCTATATCAGAGTACCGACTATAATAACGTAAAACAGGTATGGTTGTGAACCCGATTCTTAACTAACGGTTGTAAAGCTGTGAGCTATTATTTAAGGTATCTTACTTAACAGTACCTATGACTCTTATGACTAAAAATTTTATCATATAACGTTTGCAAAGAGGCTTTTTAGATATCGGTTACCATCAAGTTAGCACTGCGCTATAGACATGATATGTAAGTATTTTCTGCTTTTACTCACAATCGGTGACGA
>NZ_JBEOPQ010000270.1:0-346 GCF_040310285.1 Pseudomonas sp. HY2-MNA-CIBAN-0224
ATCGCGAGGCTCGCTCTTATCAAACATAAAATAAGTGATTGATTCTAAAGGCCTTGTAGGAGCGAGCTTGCTCGCGATCTTTTGATCTTGATCTGGCTTTTGCTCTTGCTCTTGATCTAAGAGGCCCCGTTAAACCACGCTGGCCGAACGCAGGTGTTGCGCAGTGGGTAACCCGGCAGGACGCCGGGTTAGCCGCGACACGGCCAGGGATGGCCGATCGCGGCGTGCCCACGTAGCAAGGCCTGTGGTGAGGGCATGCCGAGCCACAGCGAGGCACCGAGGGGTTGGGGAAAAAAGCGTTTGGCCACTTTGCGCTTTTAAAAGTGGCACGGCGTAAGGCCGGAAC
>NZ_JBEOPQ010000271.1:0-346 GCF_040310285.1 Pseudomonas sp. HY2-MNA-CIBAN-0224
ACCGAGTGACAATCGCAACTTGGATCAACAAGAAATCGCTCGTGTGCGCACCTCGCTTGCTGCGCAATATATCCGCAAAAACGAGCTTGATACCGCGCAGCGTCAGTTAGAAAAAGCCTTTGCTGCTGATAGCCGTTACGCGCCAGCCTATGATATGATGGGCGTTTTGTTGCAGCAAGAAGGCAGCCGCATCAATCTTGAAAAAGCCGACCAGTATTTTAAAAAAGCCATCGCGCTTGATAAAGATTTTGAGCAAGCGCACAATAATTACGGCGTTTATTTGTCGCAAATGAAGCGTTACCAAGAAGCGGCGGCGCAGTTTGAAATCGCGGGTGCAGCATTGGGT
>NZ_JBEOPQ010000272.1:0-346 GCF_040310285.1 Pseudomonas sp. HY2-MNA-CIBAN-0224
GCGCGCGAGAGTAGTAACAACGCGCTGATAATCTCGGAGGTTTCTTTAGCAGTCGTACTAATGCGCTCAGTAAATTCACTCAAATAGTGATCGCTTGCTAATTGGGAGGCCAGTACTTCTGACGCACCCATAATAATCGTTAAAGGCGTGCGCAATTCGTGGCTTACATCGCCGGTAAATAGCTGCTCACGTTTGAGGTACTGCTCTAACTTATGATTTTTCTGATCAATCGCTCGTGCTAAGACGCCAACCTCCGACGGCAAATGAGTCAATTCGGTTAAATTTTGGTGATCGTTTTCTACCGCTTGTTTTAGATCGAGTAGCGGCTTAGTAATCTGCTTTGAGG
>NZ_JBEOPQ010000273.1:0-345 GCF_040310285.1 Pseudomonas sp. HY2-MNA-CIBAN-0224
TCTCTGAGATACGTTTGCGTATCAATACTGAGCTGACTGCCAAAGATATTCCTTCAGGGCATTATCAAGGGCGGGCAGTGATTGCCAATAGTCAACTGCGCATTGATCGTTTGGATGCTCAGGTTCCAGCTGGAAACCTAATATTACAAGGTATTTTAGACTGGAAAAATAGCTTCGATGCAAAGGTGCGCGCGACTGGTAGCAATTTTGACATTCGCCGCGCGATTCCTGACGACTATGCTGATTTTAAAGCCTACGCTCCGCAAAAACTCAACGGTCGATTGTCGCTACATTATCAACAAAAAAACAGTGCAGGTAACTTAGAGATTGACGCGGATCTACGTC
>NZ_JBEOPQ010000274.1:0-344 GCF_040310285.1 Pseudomonas sp. HY2-MNA-CIBAN-0224
ACGTTAGCGTTGCACAGCAAGACAATCAAGCTGTCGATTTATATTATGAGGTCTAAGGTAGCGGCAAGCCTGTGGTATTAATCCATGGCTGGCCGCTGAGTGGACGCGCTTGGGAGTCGCAATTGATGACACTCGTTGAAGCTGGTTATCAAGTCATTACTTATGATAGACGCGGCTTTGGTCAATCGTCTAAGCCATGGGAAGGTTATGATTACGATACCTTAGCGCAAGATCTAAAAGCATTGATGGATGAGCTGGATCTGCAAGATGCTACTATCGTTGGCTTCTCTATGGGTGGCGGCGAAGTCGCTCGCTATTTGGGCAACTTTGGTTCAGAACGCATT
>NZ_JBEOPQ010000275.1:0-344 GCF_040310285.1 Pseudomonas sp. HY2-MNA-CIBAN-0224
GACCAATTCATTTAGCTTATGCTCGATCAACATAGCTTTTGCCCACTCATAATCGGCATGGTTCATGATGACGAACTTAAGCTGATCATGCTGAGTCAGATAGTCCAGATTTGACCATAGGTTTTTATCGACTTCGCCTGAGCTTGGCGTTTTGAGATCCATCACTTTACTGACTGCTGGCGGTACGTTTTCTACCGTGAGCGCGCCTGCAGTTTCAAGCGAGATTTCATAATCATCACTCAGTAAGCGCTTCATCAGTTCAATGGCATTCGGCTGTGCTAATGGTTCGCCACCCGTCAGACAAATACGCTTGCAAGGATAGCTTTTGATGGTCTCTATAATGG
>NZ_JBEOPQ010000276.1:0-344 GCF_040310285.1 Pseudomonas sp. HY2-MNA-CIBAN-0224
TGACAGTATCGTCCAAGAAATCGGTAACGATCTGAATGGCTATGTCTTAGAAGATGTGGCGATTGATTATTTAGAGCAAACGCCGAAAGCCTCACTAGATTCAAGCAATATCTTGGATGCTGAAGGTATCAAAAAGATTACTCAGCTAACAGCCTTCCAAAACGTCATCACTAACGAGCTTGAGCGTGACGAAGAGTTGGCCGTTAAAAAGAAAAACGTTGAGACCAAAGAGGCAATGCTGGAGCTTGAGCGTCAACAAGCCGATGCCGAAGCCAAACAGCAACGTGAAATCTCTTCTGTCATTGCGCGTGAGACAGCTGAGACGCGCAAAATTGAAGAAGAAG
>NZ_JBEOPQ010000277.1:0-343 GCF_040310285.1 Pseudomonas sp. HY2-MNA-CIBAN-0224
TGCTGGTCAGTCAGATGCGGCGCGACTTTATCCAGACGCTCTGCAAGCTCAGGTAAATGATTGGAAGGCACCGCAGGAAATAGATGATGTTCCACGTGATAAAGCAAATTAAACGTCAGCAAATTAATCAGCGGGTTACGCTCAGTACGAGCGATCGTCTCATCACAATCATGGTGCACGCCCCACACCGCGATGAGACCAACGCTAGCATTGGCCAACATCATGGTCAGTATGTGGTACATCAATACTTGCGATAACATGGTCAGAGCAGGAACAGCGACAGTAAATACGGTCAGTACGAGGGCAACCAAGACGACTAAAGCAATCAAGCCAAATTCTAGCC
>NZ_JBEOPQ010000278.1:0-343 GCF_040310285.1 Pseudomonas sp. HY2-MNA-CIBAN-0224
GTGTGGCGTTTGTAAATTCTGTACTTCAGGTAAAACCAACCTATGCTCAGCCGTACGCGAGACTCAAGGTAAAGGCTTAATGCCAGACGGCACCACGCGTTTTTATAAAGACGGTGAGCCAATTTATCATTACATGGGTTGCTCAACTTTCTCTGAATATACCGTCTTGCCAGAGATTTCGTTGGCCAAAGTGGACAAAGACGCACCGTTAGAAAAAGTTTGCCTACTTGGTTGTGGCGTGACCACCGGCATGGGCGCGGTTATGAATACGGCTAAGGTTGAAGAAGGTTCTACCGTTGCTGTTTTCGGTCTTGGTGGTATTGGCCTCGCCGCCATCATTGGT
>NZ_JBEOPQ010000279.1:0-342 GCF_040310285.1 Pseudomonas sp. HY2-MNA-CIBAN-0224
GTCTACGATTGCTCACAAGACTGAAAATCGTGGTGAATACTTAGCAGCTCGCCAGCAAAAAGCCAAAATTTTTCCAGCCAGTACGGTATTTAAACAGATACCACCTTGGGTCATGGCGTTTGAAGTCGTAGAAACGTCGCAAGTCTTTATGCGTACCGTTGCCAAAATTGAACCAGAATGGATTATCTCAGCGGCAGGTGATTTATTAAAATATCACTACTTTGAGCCGCATTGGTCGAAAAAGACGGGGCGTGTCAAAGCTTACGCGCAGATCAGCTTATTTGGTTTGATTATTATCAGTAAGCAGCTGACCAATTACGAGCAAGTCAATCTGGTTGAGTC
>NZ_JBEOPQ010000280.1:0-342 GCF_040310285.1 Pseudomonas sp. HY2-MNA-CIBAN-0224
TTTTAAGAAAGTCTCAGTTTGGCAAAGGCTCGTATCGTCTTTCTTGTATCACAATTATAGTAAACCAATTCTATCTATAGTCTCGTTAGCGTCATTCAAAAGTTCTGGCCCATTCAGCCCATGCTACATTTATGTCGACTCAGTCTTGACGCCAATACACTTTCACAACGACTTCTGCACGGCTGAGCTCAAATCTCTCTCTTAACATAGGTCGCAGCGCCTTCACCGTGCTAGCCTCTAGTGCGCCCCAAACCTTATCAATTTGCAATGGATGTTCAGTCAAATAATCGCTTAGCTTACTATCGATTAACGTGGCTAAACTCTGCTCTGAGTTTATTGAAC
>NZ_JBEOPQ010000281.1:0-342 GCF_040310285.1 Pseudomonas sp. HY2-MNA-CIBAN-0224
ACTGAATTTTTTATGCAGCAAAGTGGCTGTGAGAAAGTCGTGATGATGCTCGCTAATCAAGCGATGAAAGTGGCGCTCGTCACCACACATTTAGCATTAAAGGATATTCCTGTCGCCATTACCGCTGAGAATGTGCGGCAAACAGTACAAATTGTCATTGATGATATGCGCGAGAAATTCGGCTTAACGCAGCCACGTATTTTGGTCTGCGGTCTGAACCCACATGCAGGCGAGGGCGGGCATTTGGGCGTTGAGGAAATTGAGATTATCAATCCCGTATTGCGTGAGTTTATCGATGCGGGCGTCGATATATCAGAGGCGATGCCAGCGGATACCTTATTT
>NZ_JBEOPQ010000282.1:0-342 GCF_040310285.1 Pseudomonas sp. HY2-MNA-CIBAN-0224
GTATTGCTTTGGAGTATCATCTAAATGACGTTGATAAATCAATAAGCTCATACTATTCCCCGTTTAAAATTCAAGCCTTTCAAACTTTATATGCTTAGGCTATTTTGCTATTAATAAAAGCCATTAGCACTATTAAGAGCCATTAGAAAACCATTAAAAAATACGCTTATCATCGACAGGCTTTGCAAACTTACTAATATTGGCTTCGATATTTTTAGCAATGTTTAGATAGTACGGCGCAAACTCATCATCTGCCAAAACACTTGGTTCACCTTTATCTCCTTGTGCACGAATACCACTGGCAAGCGGCAGTTGTCCCAATAGCGGCACATGGTATTGCTC
>NZ_JBEOPQ010000283.1:0-342 GCF_040310285.1 Pseudomonas sp. HY2-MNA-CIBAN-0224
TGATTCAAGCAACTTATGCGCCTTCTCCAAGTTTGCAGCGTTACTTTTGCCTAGATTTTGGTTGAGGGTACTTCTAATTTTTTGCTGGTCAACTAATTGGGCAACCTGTTGCAATAGATCACATTGCTTTTCAATATCATCGGTTTCATACATTGAACGGGTGAACATCAATTCCCAATGGATAGAAATAGATTTAGTCTTAAACGGCATAATATCAAATGTTTGTGGATCATCGATCAATCCAAGCTTGCCTTGTGGTGCAATCAGAGAAACTATTTGCTTGATATAGGTTTCTGTATGATTGGTAGAGAATACGTATTTTGGTTTTTCAATGCCTAGTGT
>NZ_JBEOPQ010000284.1:0-341 GCF_040310285.1 Pseudomonas sp. HY2-MNA-CIBAN-0224
TTCTTCATCAATACTTGCTCGTAGGTCAAAAAAAATTGTTCCCACAACCCCTTTTTTGACAACCTATTAAAACGGTTGTAGGCCGTTTTCCATGGACATAGCTCACTCGGTATATCACGCCATGGCGCGCCTGTACGAAGTTTCCACAATATGGCTTCCATGACTTGTTTGTCGTTTTTCCAAGTATGACAGCCATGAGCCTTCATGGTACTTTGGAGTTGTTCCCATGTATTATCGGTGAGCACTGTTCTTGCCATAATTTAGAGAGCCCTGTTTGAAATAGTCTCTTTATTTTAAAGCCTTTATACTTACTTTTACAGATGAGGGACACGCCCTAATAC
>NZ_JBEOPQ010000285.1:0-341 GCF_040310285.1 Pseudomonas sp. HY2-MNA-CIBAN-0224
GTTATAATGACTCTCATACAATATCGACTCACAATCAAGTATTTTTTGAAAAATTGTTGATATTTCTATTAATAACTATCTTCACCATAAGAGTGATCATAGATATTATCGATGGCAGAGCGAGTTGGTTAGAAGTCATCTACTTATCTACGGCTTTATTTATAGTCATTGCTATAGGCATGGCCAAAATAATGCAAATAGAATCCCTTGCGAAGGCTACCCTAGGGTATTGGTTAGTGCTTATTTTGAATTTTATTTTTACTATTATTATTTTGATTACGGCATTTTATAATATAGGTATCAATATATTCGGTAGTTAAGCCAGATAATAAACTTGAAGC
>NZ_JBEOPQ010000286.1:0-340 GCF_040310285.1 Pseudomonas sp. HY2-MNA-CIBAN-0224
GGTATTAACAGGCTGTCAAACCGCCGACTTGTCTAATCAAGCAACTCAAGTTATTGATATACCAGTTGTTGAAGCTATTTTAGATAGCGATGGCGACGGATATTCTGATGATATAGACATGTGCCCAGGTACACCAATGAACATAGTAACAGATGAAAGGGGTTGTCCCTTTACTGGCATGGGGATAGGTCTAAAAATGGAATATCGTGCCTTTTTTGCCAAGGGTAGCAGTGATCTATCGCCAAAGTATCAGCTTGAGCTTGATAAAGTAGCAGCAAAGCTGCAAGAGTACTATACGGCAACGATGCGTATTGAAGGGCATGCTTCAGCAGATGAAGTG
>NZ_JBEOPQ010000287.1:0-339 GCF_040310285.1 Pseudomonas sp. HY2-MNA-CIBAN-0224
GGCGTACAGTCTTCCTCAGCGGGTGTTGCGTCCTCAGCCTTTGGCATGGGATCGTCAGCAAGCTTAGATGGTTCGGTTGCTTTAGGTGCAGGGTCAACGACTGCCACAAATGCAACCACTGAGTCGACCATGACCGTTGGCGGGGTCACACATACCATTGCAGGTCCTGCGATGCGAGTTGGTGATCAGGTCTCAGTTGGTTCAGCCGGCGCTGAGCGTCAGATCAAACACGTCGCTGGTGGAGCGGTGAATGCAAGCAGCACGGATGCGGTGAATGGCAGTCAGTTGCATGCCACTAATACAGAAGTGACTAATAACAGCACAGCCATTGGTTTAGGC
>NZ_JBEOPQ010000288.1:0-338 GCF_040310285.1 Pseudomonas sp. HY2-MNA-CIBAN-0224
GGTGATCTACCTGTCCATATTTTGCTGACTAAAGCGGATAAATTGAAATATGGCGCTTCTAAAAACGCCTTACTCAATACCCGTAAAAGACTAAAAAAGTTAGGTCTTAAATGCACCATTCAACTGTTTTCTGCCTTAAGAAAAGAAGGGCTTGATGAATTGGCTGGGGTGATGGGCAATTGGTATGAGTACCAGCTTAGTGATGACAAAATCATTGAATCTTCTTTTAATCTGCTTGATGATGAGCCACTTACAGAAGAAGATATGTTCGAAGATAATGAGCAGCCTAACCATGAGTTGCCAACTGATAAGTAAATAGCAGAGTATTAGTAGTACTT
>NZ_JBEOPQ010000289.1:0-338 GCF_040310285.1 Pseudomonas sp. HY2-MNA-CIBAN-0224
CGGCTATACGATTGGCGATCCAAGAGATTTCGATAAACAGTATGCTATCGATACAACTCAGTTTTGGCAATTCTTACACGCCAGCCAACAGGATGAGCTTGATAAGATTATCAAGTACAATCCCAATGATTGGCAAGTCTTAATTCTCAATGTCCTTGATCGACTGGTCAAAAAGAACGGCATTCTCGAAATCTTAAAAAAGGGCATCAGTGTTAATGATGCTCACCTTAATTTCCTATATCCAATACCACTTGCCAGCAGTAGTCAAAAAGTAATCGATAACTACCATCAAAACCAATTTAGTATTACCCGTCAGGTGCATTACTCTGTAGCTGATC
>NZ_JBEOPQ010000290.1:0-337 GCF_040310285.1 Pseudomonas sp. HY2-MNA-CIBAN-0224
GGCTGTCGCGTATTATCTATGGTTTTAGCATTATCATCTTGCTCATTAGCTGGCAAATTTAAACCATCACGGACAAACATCACAGACGGTAAATAATAAATATGCCCATCCAGCCAGCACGCATTTTCGCTAACCCCTGTTTCATTGACGCCCATTGCTAGATTTAGGGCAAAATGACGACGGTCTGGCAAATAGCTATTAATACAGCTCCAAAACCAATTGGTCTCGTGGCGCATATAGCCAAGTGTCCAATCTAGATTGGCTATAGTGGTGTCAGTAAAGTCTATTTGCTGAGCCTGAGTGTCGGAAGCACCAACAGCATCAGCATTAAATTTTG
>NZ_JBEOPQ010000291.1:0-336 GCF_040310285.1 Pseudomonas sp. HY2-MNA-CIBAN-0224
GCTAAAGGCTATGTCGTCTAAATTTCTTTAACTAATCCCGCTTGTTTCAGTCGGTCTAACTGATCCAGCCCAAGTATATCGCTAAATGTCCAAAAGGTGCAGCGATTAGAATGCTAAGCACCACTCGCTCAAACCAAATAATGACCATCTTAGGTACTGACAGCGGTATCTCAGTTGCCAATACACAAGGAATCATCGCTGAAAAGAACAGTACGCTACTAATCGAAACTACGCCTGCCACATAACGGGTCAAGACCTCAGCTTCCGTTAGCAATAGGGCAGGCAAGAACATCTCAGCCAATCCTGCTGACATGCCTTTGGCAGCAACTAATGGCT
>NZ_JBEOPQ010000292.1:0-335 GCF_040310285.1 Pseudomonas sp. HY2-MNA-CIBAN-0224
GTAGGAGAGAGGTAGCCTAAGGCTTCAAAAATATAATAGTAGGTGGTGTCGGATTTTAGGGACTTGGCATCGACTTTGACGGTAAAATCAGACTCTGAAGTAGCCAACGCTCGGCCTTGAGTGACGATGTTTTTTAGCTCAGGATCGGTAGCCACCGTATAGCTGACAGGAATACTGGTAGCATTGATGCTACCGTCATTGGTGATGCGCGTCCAGAGTATTACTCTATCTTGTAAAGGGTCACCGCTGGCGATGCCATGTACAAAGGGTGATGCGCCTTGATAGCCCAAGTCGTCTACCTTATCCAAGGTATTCGAATTGGTGGAGTCATCGTC
>NZ_JBEOPQ010000293.1:0-334 GCF_040310285.1 Pseudomonas sp. HY2-MNA-CIBAN-0224
CAATCAGCCCTTTGCCTGGTCGTCTGTTCTTGATTGCCATATTTAGTGCACGACAGACTAAATCAGCAGTCATGCGTTTATTAATGGCGTAGCCAACCAGCTCTTTGGTGTATAGATCTTTGACCCCTGCTAAGTACAGCCAGCCCTCATTTGTCCAGATATAAGTAATGTCACTGACCCAAGACTCATTAGGACGCTTGGCATCAAACTGCTGATCGAGCACGTTTGGATAAACCAGCTTGTTGTGATTAGAGTCGGTGGTCACTTTAAAGCGCTTATGACGTCGGCATTTGATGCCGTGCTCTTCTTTGATGCGTCTCACCATGTATAGGCT
>NZ_JBEOPQ010000294.1:0-334 GCF_040310285.1 Pseudomonas sp. HY2-MNA-CIBAN-0224
GATCACTAGGAATTGGCTATGCTGGCGGCTCAGCGCTTCTAGTAGCTTTACTTGGAATATGTCTAATGACATGGCAGAAGACGATGGGAAGCATTGCCGTTGATAGTATCAGCAAACCCAAAGCAGAGGTGTTTTACTGGACGACCATTATGTTTTCGCAGACATTAGGTACCGCACTTGGTGACTGGGTAGCCGATAGCACAGGCATGGGTTATACCACGAGTGCGATTATCTTTGGATCTTTGTTAGCACTAATTGCGCTAGCTCATTTTTATACTAAGATATCTAAAACACTATTATTTTGGAGTGCTTTCGTACTGACTCGGCCTTTAGG
>NZ_JBEOPQ010000295.1:0-333 GCF_040310285.1 Pseudomonas sp. HY2-MNA-CIBAN-0224
GCTCATGACAAAGCGGGCGCGCTTATCGAAATCTTAAAGCCCTTATCTTATCATGGCGTGTCGATGACCAGTATTGAGACGCGTCCTGAACGTCCTAATAAATGGGCCTATGTCTTCTTTATTGATATGGACGGTCATATCAACGATCCAAATGTCAGTGCGGCCATCAATGATATTCGCCCGTTAGTGAAGGATTTACGTGTGTTGGGTTCATACCCAAAAGCCGTGCTATAGTCAATTCACTATAAAAGTGTGACAGCGTTAACCTTGCTTGAAGTATTAAATATAGCTGTACGCTTGGTTGCCTTGTACCACTTTTGCATTGAACCGACT
>NZ_JBEOPQ010000296.1:0-333 GCF_040310285.1 Pseudomonas sp. HY2-MNA-CIBAN-0224
CCAATAGGACGATTCTCTTCTAAACAGCGGAAAGTGGTAAAGCTTAAATCCTCTATCGCGTCGAGATTGCCATCGTCTGGGACGTCTTGACAAGGTATGGTCAAAGTCGCTACGGTAACGAATGGCGCATCAGACTCTTTCCATTCTTGTGTTAGCTGATCAATAGGCTGCTTTTTAAGGTTGCGGCATAATTGAATTTGTACATCGAACTGATAGTCGTGCTCGCGTATCTCTTCGATAATTGCGGGACGTATCGCTTCATCTTCGGTGAACAGGTGAATATTGGTACGCTTAATTTTTTTCATTGAAGCTTTGGTTGGAGTTACTCTGACT
>NZ_JBEOPQ010000297.1:0-332 GCF_040310285.1 Pseudomonas sp. HY2-MNA-CIBAN-0224
CCCGTGATGCATTGTCTTGGAAGCATGCGCCGTTTGAGTTAGATGATGAAATCTATGAAGCGTGGGATGCTAAAGCCAAAGGCGATGTGCAACAAAAGAACTGGGATGCGGACTTTGAAGCGTATAAAAAGGCCTATCCAGAACTAGCTGCTGAGTTACTACGCCGCTTAAATGGTGAATTGCCAGCGGATTTTGATAAGCAAGCGCAGGATTATATCCGACAAACTCAAGAGCAGGGCGGTGATGTTGCCAGCCGTAAAGCCAGTCAAAATGCGATCAATACTTTGCAGCCATTATTACCAGAGTTATTAGGTGGTTCAGCGGATCTAGCT
>NZ_JBEOPQ010000298.1:0-332 GCF_040310285.1 Pseudomonas sp. HY2-MNA-CIBAN-0224
GTCTAAAACACCCACCACTTTTTCTTTTTCTCAACCATAGCTACGGTTGAGTTGTCTGTTTTCTCTCTCTCTTGTTCAAGTGGCGGCTCATCGCTTATTTCAGGTTGCTTAAACTCTAGCAGTCTCACTTGTGCGAAATCCTGAATAATGGCGTTGGCTTTATCCAGCGTTTTGTTCAATAGTCCTATCTGCTGCTGATAATTTTCAATTAACTTCTTTTGATCGCTTACCTGTTGACTGAGGTGTTCATTCTTGAGCTTTTCAAGTGCTAATAGGTGTTCAATGTCCGTATTGTACTGAACACTGTGGTTGTTCAAAGGCGTACTTTGGAC
>NZ_JBEOPQ010000299.1:0-332 GCF_040310285.1 Pseudomonas sp. HY2-MNA-CIBAN-0224
TGGTGGTTATGATGAATGCTACGAAGATCCGACATTCCGCTTGGATGCAACTGACAATGAGTTTGAAGATTGCAATAAATCGATGACGGACGGCAATGCGGTATATATCGCAGATGCCAAGACAGGTGATGTGATTTGGTCAATATCAGGCCGAACGTCAGGTGCCTCGGGCAAGCATATCCAAGTGCCAGAGATGAAGCACAGTGTCGTCAGTAAAATTACAACCTTGGATCGTGATGATGACGGTATGATCGATCATCTGTATTTTGGTGACTTGGGCGGCCAGTTATTCCGCGTGGATCTGCGGAATGGGCAAGCTATCAGCGGTAGTG
>NZ_JBEOPQ010000300.1:0-332 GCF_040310285.1 Pseudomonas sp. HY2-MNA-CIBAN-0224
TAGCTAATACTTTGAATTTAAAGCCTGTTATGGTTCTGCCTTTTTTGACCTGTTCATAACTGACTTTAATATCTGACTTCTCATTAATCTCTTCGATTGAAGAATCTAAAATACGTTTTTTAAAGTTATCCATCCTCGTATATTCTTCATCACCTATACCTAACTGCTCCCTAAATCTTTTCAATTCAAAGACAGGGGTGTTTTTAGTGCTTTTCCATTGTATAAGCAACTCATATAATCGCACTGAGTAAGTGCTTTTCATATTTGCAGTTTGTTCTAACATATATGACGTGAAAAATTTTTCAAAGCCATCAATTCGTACGATCTCATTC
>NZ_JBEOPQ010000301.1:0-330 GCF_040310285.1 Pseudomonas sp. HY2-MNA-CIBAN-0224
GTAATGGGCACCGCACCACGTAAGCCGACCCAAGAGATAAAGCCGATCTCTCTATTTTTAAATTTAAACGGTAAAACACTGGTATAGACTGCAATAGGACGAGCCACTAAAATCATAAAGGCAGCAATGGCCACTGAATAAGGCCAAACTTCAAGAACGTTCGATGGCGTGACCAATAGGCCCAATACCACAAATAACACCGCTTGCGACAACCACGCAAAGCTGTCCATCACGCGCATGACATGCTCAGTTGAGCGTACCTTATGGTTGCCAATCATAATACCAGCGATAAAGACCGCGAGAAACCCACTACCGCCCAGTAAGTTAGTG
>NZ_JBEOPQ010000302.1:0-330 GCF_040310285.1 Pseudomonas sp. HY2-MNA-CIBAN-0224
TATCAGTGCGGCTCTATTAATAACCACCATCGCGCTGTCAGCGACTGGCTGTAACACCACGCAAGAGTTTAAGCCGACGGCTAGCGTGATGGTTGGCGCACATAAATCGCTGTAACGTCAGCACTGTCGATTACTATATTTAGCATGCATACATTCAGCCATCTTTTTATATAAGTAGAACCTACCATGTCCTCGACCTTACCCTTACCTGCTAGCTTCTTACGCCTTGCCTGCGCTTTGGCGATAGCAACTACCCTTGCCGCTTGTCAGACTAACAGCGTTGGCACTACTTCGTCAGCGGATGGAAACGCACTTGTCCAAAGCCCAGAC
>NZ_JBEOPQ010000303.1:0-329 GCF_040310285.1 Pseudomonas sp. HY2-MNA-CIBAN-0224
CTTATACTGAGCGCTTGTCAGCCAGCAACCGAGAACGATGAAGGGATGCCTACAGAAAAAGTGGCGACACCATCGACTGAGATGCCTGCGAATCATGAAGGCATGGACATGGATGCTCACGCAGGTCACGATATGACAGGTGGCGATGCAATGGCGGATGAGATGCAAATGACGGATATCCTCCAAGACTACACCAAGTCAATGACGAGAATGCATGATGAGATGATGATCGGCATGGTCTATAACGATGCTGATACTGCCTTTGCGAAAGGTATGCTGGGACATCATCGCGGCGCCCTAGACATGGCAAAAATCGAGCTAAAGTATGG
>NZ_JBEOPQ010000304.1:0-328 GCF_040310285.1 Pseudomonas sp. HY2-MNA-CIBAN-0224
GGATATTTGGTTCTGCCGCCAACAGAATGCTGACTTGCTTGGCAACAGTGTCGGCACCATCTACTGTCGACGCACTGCTTGTCAGTAAGGCGGCCAATTGCTGAATATGACGATGCTTCTGTTGATAATGATGCACCAAACCGTAAATAAAAGACAATAAAATACCAGCCAATACAGCCAAAATGATGGCTTGCACGACCGAGCGCCAGATAAGCTTAGGAAGGGTTTGCAGCGGTTGGTTGTTCATGTCACTCAACTGAGTTAAGACGACTGTTTATTTATACTACAGGTATTTGTAAGATATGGTAAGAGCAACATGCACATACTG
>NZ_JBEOPQ010000305.1:0-326 GCF_040310285.1 Pseudomonas sp. HY2-MNA-CIBAN-0224
GCCGGGTCGAAGGCGAAGGTTTCTTCTTTGTACTGGCTGCTGGCTCCGAGCAGGCGGCCGAGCGGGTCGTAACGGTAATTGATGTCGCCACGGCGGTTGTCGTGCAGGTCGGTCAACTGCCCGGCATCGTCATAGCGGTAGTTGCGCACCAACAGGCGCGTGCTTGAGCCGGTAAGGGCTACGGTCTGTTCCAGCAACTGGCCGTTGGGCGTCCAGCTCTGGCGTTGTTGCAGGCCGTTGCCTTGGTGACGGGCGATTTCGCGATGCAGGTCGTCGCGCTGGTAGCTGAGCAGTTCGATGTCGTCGACTTTCATTGCCAACAAATG
>NZ_JBEOPQ010000306.1:0-326 GCF_040310285.1 Pseudomonas sp. HY2-MNA-CIBAN-0224
GCTCAGTTGGTAGAGCGCCTGCCTTGCACGCAGGAGGTCAACGGTTCGACTCCGTTTGGCTCCACCATAATAAATACGATAGTAGATATATTAAACAAGCATAAACAGAAAAAAATAATTCAGATATTACATCATACGATTATTTCTTTCTGTTTTATACAGAACTTATGACTCGACGAGAGCGTAAGAACTATTTAAAAACATAGATATGAGTCTGGGTTAGGAACACGTGTTCACGCGTTGTTCCTAACCTTAATAACTCACTACTTAACGACATCAGTTGTTATCCCAGTAGTGAGTTATTAAAAAAGTAAAGAGAACTGAAT
>NZ_JBEOPQ010000307.1:0-325 GCF_040310285.1 Pseudomonas sp. HY2-MNA-CIBAN-0224
TGCAACTGCTGTGCCAAGTTACCTTGCTAAATATAATATTTAGTACTAACAACCCAATTATTGGCAATAATTTCAGTAATTTATAATAGTAATTTAACTATATTAAGAGGTAACTGAGCCATTATTTTTATGGACAACATTTAAGAGTAGTAGATATAAGCGCATATTCGCACTGTATTAGTGCAGTAGCAAGTGCACCAATGATTAACATTGCGTTTTTATGGTGCATTTTAATTTTTTAGCTCTTTGAAACGCTAGGCCATGTCCTACATTTTATAGACCACAAAATAGTGGTAAGATGATGTCCTTTACAATAACTAGCCAG
>NZ_JBEOPQ010000308.1:0-323 GCF_040310285.1 Pseudomonas sp. HY2-MNA-CIBAN-0224
CCCTATTTGGATCGCTGTCTTTGGTTGGTTGATTGCTATTGCGATGAGTATTCTAAGCGTGATGACTATCGCTCAATATCTTGGTATCAGTTAAGGAGTTTATGATGGATATAGAACAAGTGGCGCGGGTGGTTAAACTCGTTGAAAGCAGCCGATTGTATAAAGTAACGATTGAAGATAACGGGCAGTCAATTACCGTAGTTAATAACATAAACCAGCAGAAGACTGCCAGCCCCGTAAAAACAAAGGCTGTTCAAGATAGTACGGATAAAAACAGTGCAGATCAAAATGGTAGCGCCATTAAAAATAATCTACCGAAGGTG
>NZ_JBEOPQ010000309.1:0-323 GCF_040310285.1 Pseudomonas sp. HY2-MNA-CIBAN-0224
TCAACCTTGCCGCTTGTTATCGATTGATTGCCTTGTATGGCTGGGATGATTTGGTCTTTACTCATATTTCGGCACGTGTGCCAAATACTGAGGATGAATTTTTGATTAACCCTTATGGTTTACTATTTGAAGAGATTACCGCCTCTAGTCTGGTCAAAGTCAATCAAGCTGGTGAAAAAGTGTCGTCATCAGAATTCGATATCAATCCTGCAGGGTTTACCATTCATAGTGCCGTCCACGAAGCTCGTAGTGATGCCCATTGCGTTATCCACCTCCATACCAGCGACGGTGTGGCTGTATCTACCCAACAGCAAGGATTACTG
>NZ_JBEOPQ010000310.1:0-323 GCF_040310285.1 Pseudomonas sp. HY2-MNA-CIBAN-0224
GTGTAGCGTCGTCAAGATGTTTTGTGCTTCACCACCGTACAGCCAGTCGTTATCAGTCAAGTTCGGATAACCCGTTGCACCTTTCGCATTAGAACCATGGCATACCGAGCAGTTCTGTAAGAACAAACGGCTACCAACTTTCAACGCATTTGGGTTTTCAGAGAGCTTTTCAACATAAGGCGCAAGCTCTGCAATTTTTCCATCGATCTGCGTTTGCAAATCTGCAGGTGGTGTTTCACTACGGCGCATTGTTGCTTGCAAATCATTGAGTGTACCTAGCGTTTGAGCAGCTCCGGCAGCGTTTGCTTTAACCAAAATACTTT
>NZ_JBEOPQ010000311.1:0-323 GCF_040310285.1 Pseudomonas sp. HY2-MNA-CIBAN-0224
GTTATAGACCTAGATTCAAATAAGAAGTGCAACGTTTTAAAAGAATGAGTTGAAGAGTAAGATGTGCCGTGTTGCATTTCAAACTTCAACTCCTACATATCAGAACGTTATGAAACACTATACACATCTTACCCAAGAGCAAAGATATCAAATATCAGCGCTATTGCAAGCTAAAAAAGGCATGAGTGAAATAGCTAGAATTATTGGCTGTCATAAATCAACGGTGAGTCGAGAGATAAGGCGAAACATGGGACAAAGGGGTTATCGCCCCAAACAAGCCCATCGATTGGCAAACGCGCGCAAAGTTGTGAATAGCTCACAGA
>NZ_JBEOPQ010000312.1:0-323 GCF_040310285.1 Pseudomonas sp. HY2-MNA-CIBAN-0224
TCTCAATGCTCATGATTTGAGTAAAAATAATAATATTTAATAATTGTGTACCTACTTATGTAGTCTGGGTATATCATCAAAAATAAAGTGCTGACAATAGATACTGGTTAGCCAATTAAAACAACAATTAAGGACATAACCATGGAACCTCAAGATCCCGCGTTAAGCAGAACCCCTATTGACGGTGCTAATCCTCAAGAAGTGAGTAAAAATTTAGCCAATCAGCACACTGATATTGAAAACCATACCAATCATAATAAAGGTACTGACACTTTCGAAGAAGAGGTAGTGGACTCAGAGCACGTGAATGACGATGACAATCC
>NZ_JBEOPQ010000313.1:0-323 GCF_040310285.1 Pseudomonas sp. HY2-MNA-CIBAN-0224
TTTCTGTACTATCAACACCCAGTCGTTTAAACCCAAAGTATTAAAAGCATGTTGAAAACTGGCAACGTTGCTATAATATCCACCTAAAGAAGTAAAAAATCAAACGTAGATTCTATACAGTGTTTAAAGCCGGCAGGTTGACAGGTAGTCGCGCCCATGATGCGCTATATCGGTTACAACCAATACGCTGTGCCAATAGGTTTATTCCCATGCCCAACCTGAATAACATCTCATCTCCTAGCCTGTGGCAGCGCATCTGGCAGGGCTTTTTGACCACTGTGGGTACCAAGCAGTTTTTTCGCATTTTTTCGCCTTGGGTCAAG
>NZ_JBEOPQ010000314.1:0-321 GCF_040310285.1 Pseudomonas sp. HY2-MNA-CIBAN-0224
TCCCAGCCATCTTCGATATAATGTACAGATTGCTGCGGCAACTTAGGCTGCGCGCTGCCTTTATTAGAGGCCACCAATCCATCATTGAACAAGGTAATGGCTTTACTCATGCCATGGATTTGGAAGTAACCACCTGGATAAGGTGTTAGCTGTGCCATACCTTCTGGCGTACCTCGACTGCCGTACACGATGATTTCGGGTATCTGTCCGCCAGCGTCACCCCAATGCGTGATATAAGAAGATTTGAACTCAACCATACGCTCGACTTTGACGCCCACCATATCGTCGATGACACCGGTGCGAAAGCCGCAAGCATTGACT
>NZ_JBEOPQ010000315.1:0-320 GCF_040310285.1 Pseudomonas sp. HY2-MNA-CIBAN-0224
CATCTGCCCCAAAATAGGCACACCACCGGCCAAACCCTCGATGAAACTATCGGTGATCGGTTTATTGACCGTGACCAAATATTCTTTTTCGTGATTATTGCCAGCACGTAATACCTTATTCACCAGATCGCCATTGTTGGTCAAAAAGATTAAACCTTGGGAGTCCTTATCCAAACGACCGATGGGGAAAATACGTAAACTATGTATAACAAAATCGACGATGTTGTTTTTCTCAGAGCTCTCGGTGGTGCTGACAATACCTACTGGCTTATTCAACACAATAAAAACAAAATCATCAGGCTCTCGTGGCTCAATAAGCT
>NZ_JBEOPQ010000316.1:0-320 GCF_040310285.1 Pseudomonas sp. HY2-MNA-CIBAN-0224
CGCAACGTCTTAGCTGCGATACGTCCGTTCTTATCACGTGGCAAGCAAGTGATGGTGACTGCCTCGATGGCATCGTTTACTGGTAGCTACGGTTACAGCTCTTACAGCGCCTCCAAATTTGCTATCTGGGGCATGATGCAGTCAATCAGCTTTGAATGGAAACCACTCGGTATCGACATCACCGTTTTTGCGCCGCCGCCGATAGACACACCACTCACGCAAGCCGAAGTCGGTGTCATGGCAGAAGCTGGCGTCGGTATGAAAAAGCTGGCAGGCGAGCTCAAAATTGAAGATGCGGTCAAATCCATGCTAAAAGGCGT
>NZ_JBEOPQ010000317.1:0-319 GCF_040310285.1 Pseudomonas sp. HY2-MNA-CIBAN-0224
GTATCCGAGCGTGCAGAATTTAGGTTTTGAGTGGCAGGGCTATTTTTGGTTGACCCAAACTCTGCAAGTACAGTTGCAGCGATTAAGTGATTTATTACAAAAGACCAAGCCGCAATGGTTTGCTGCTTCTGGCCTGCGTTATCAGCGCCGTGAACAGCGCCGTATTGAGCATAAAGGCAGCGAGACAGATTTACATTTATGAAGAAAACAAATAAAAACGCTGACTCTCACAAGTCAGCGTTTTTACTTAAACAATATTTTTAGGGCGTGTTTTTCTAGCCTTCTGTATTAACGACCCGTTTTTAGCTTATCCCAATAC
>NZ_JBEOPQ010000318.1:0-319 GCF_040310285.1 Pseudomonas sp. HY2-MNA-CIBAN-0224
GCTTAAAATGAGGAAAATTGCAGCCAAACAAGGAAGGAATTGCCGTAAATATGAACATATTGACAAGATTTCTGACGATGTTTGACTAAATTTAGCCATTTTAAGACCACTAAATGTATCAATGTGCTAATTGATGACATTCCCTAGATGTAAGAAATTCTTAGCAGTAATTTTAGGGCGTCTCCTTAATCTGAATGAGTATGCTCAGATGAGATCAAAATGAAGATACGCCCTAATAAATGAAGCATTAAGCGTGAGATTGCGTTTTGTTTTTATCGATTATCTTATAAATCTCATCTTTAAGATGTAGCTTGCGCCG
>NZ_JBEOPQ010000319.1:0-318 GCF_040310285.1 Pseudomonas sp. HY2-MNA-CIBAN-0224
AATTCGGGATGGGCTCGTGCTTTATAGCAATATCCTCAATATTTTTGGCACGGCGAGTGCCTTGTAACTCTTCAAACTCAGCTTGGATCGCCTCTTCATAAGCCGCATATTTGTTGTCGGAGAACTTCAAGAATATCAGACCTAAGACAGGCGTAGCATATTCGTTAGGTTTAAGATCAGTATTGGCTCTCAGGGTATCTGCTGCTTCCCAAAGTTGGTCTTCTAAGCGTTTGATGTCTTCTAATTTCATGATTTTCCTAAATTAAACAGTTATGGAGATGTCGAAATCTATTACTTGGATAGACTTTGATACTTTTG
>NZ_JBEOPQ010000320.1:0-317 GCF_040310285.1 Pseudomonas sp. HY2-MNA-CIBAN-0224
CTGCATGGCTGCCGTGGATTGCAAATGTGCCTGCTTGGCCTCTTTAAAGGTTTCACTCAGCGCAGTGCCCATTGTTAACTGGCGTTGTCCTGCATCATTGACCCAAGCGGACTCGTGCTCGCTTTGACTATGTCTGATACCGAAAGTGGAGAGTAGGACACCGGTATCGCCAATGATCTGTAGTCCATGGTCGGTTGCTAGATTAATACCTTGTCCACTATCTGATGATTGATGATTACTAAAGCGATGACGTAGCACGCCAAGCTCAAGCACATGCTCATCAGAGGTAAAGGTGGCGCTAGAAGTGATGGTCGGCG
>NZ_JBEOPQ010000321.1:0-317 GCF_040310285.1 Pseudomonas sp. HY2-MNA-CIBAN-0224
TCCATTATCAGAATCGACCAACGACATGGGCGACTGGTGGCAAACTTATCAAACCTTGTCTGTATCAGAGCAGGAACAAGCGATTGATGAGTTTGATGAAAATATTCGTCGCGGCGCCTATAAAAAAGGGCAGCGTGGTGGACGCGGACGTAATCGTCAAAAGCCAGAATCAAATACAGCCGATGAGTCGGTATCTAATCAACAAAACACTAAGCGTAGCAAAGCCAATGGCAGCAATGAAAAGCATGGCCTTGAAAGAAATGGCACTGAAAAAAATGGCAATGAGCAGAACGTGGTGAACGATGCGTCAAATATCC
>NZ_JBEOPQ010000322.1:0-316 GCF_040310285.1 Pseudomonas sp. HY2-MNA-CIBAN-0224
GTTATAAAAAGAGCAGTTATAAAAACGTTAAACATCAACATCAAACAAAAATTTATTAAGGGAATAATATGCAGATTAAAGAAAATAGCTTTTTGGTCACCGGCGGTGCATCAGGATTGGGTGAAGCCGTGGTTCGCGCTATCGTCGCTCAAGGTGGCAAGGTCGTCATCGCTGATTTGAATGAAACAGTAGGGTCAGCGCTAGTAGCTGAGCTGGGCGATAATACGCGTTTTGTTCGTTGTGATGTGACCAGTGGTGATGAGGTGCAAGCGGCGGTAGATACAGCAGAAAAAGAGTTTGGTGGTCTGCAAGGTTC
>NZ_JBEOPQ010000323.1:0-316 GCF_040310285.1 Pseudomonas sp. HY2-MNA-CIBAN-0224
TCGCTGCTGGGAACTGACTGAAATTGGTCACGATAATGAATAGCGCTAATAAAATATATAAAATAGCCATCACTGGTACGATTTTGCCCGCGATGCGGGCTACCGAGCGCAAACCACCAAATACCACTGGCGCCACCAATACGACCAGCACCAAACCTGTCATCCACGTTGGAATGCCAAACGCTTCATTGGTCGCTTGCGCAATCGTATTGGATTGCACGCCATTAAATGCCAGACCAAATGCGACGAGTAGGCAAAGCGAGAAAAATATCGCCAGCCAGCGCTTTCCTAAACCTTTCTCGATATAGTAAGCAGG
>NZ_JBEOPQ010000324.1:0-316 GCF_040310285.1 Pseudomonas sp. HY2-MNA-CIBAN-0224
GTATAACGAGGCACAGCAGCGGGTCGAAGCTGCCGGACTGTCTGATAAAATCACCCTTCTCAAGCAGGATTATCGTGAGCTGACTGGGCAGTATGACAAGCTGGTCAGTATTGAGATGATTGAAGCGGTCGGACATGAATTCTTGCCGACGTTTTTTGCCAAGTGTAATAGCTTGCTTAAGCCAACAGGGTTGATGGTGCTGCAAGCGATTACCTTTAATGATCAGAACTATCAAGACTATATCGATTCGGTCGACTTTTTCCAGACCCATATTTTCCCTGGTGGCTGTCTGCTCTCAAACCAAGAGCTCAATACC
>NZ_JBEOPQ010000325.1:0-315 GCF_040310285.1 Pseudomonas sp. HY2-MNA-CIBAN-0224
CTATTGGGTCGGTACTGGTTCGTAAGGTCTGATTTTTTAAGCCTTAAGTCTTAATTATTGTTTAAATAGCCAAGAATATTCTTGGCTATTTTTTTTACTTAAATTTTAAGCAAAGCTTATGCTGTATTCAAATCATCAGAAAAAAGTGTCGATATGACACAAGTAGCAGAAAAGTTTGTCCATATATCGACAAGAATGCCTAGAGGTTTTAATTTACCCCAAAAAATTTGCTATAATCACGGTCTTATTCCTCTTATCCAATTAAAAGTCCTTTTATGAAAGAATCCTTACGCCTGCGTTTAGACCAGATGGTAG
>NZ_JBEOPQ010000326.1:0-315 GCF_040310285.1 Pseudomonas sp. HY2-MNA-CIBAN-0224
CATCAACACAACCAGGCGAGGTTTCTGACGACTCTCATATAACCAATACTGAGAAAGAAAAAGCAGAGATGGTTGTGATATTACCGGCGCCGCCTATTTATCGAAATGGTGAAAACCTTGCGCTCGATAGTAACGATGCTGCAGCTGACGCTTCAAATGCGGATGTCACTGATATCATTGCTGAAAGCACTGATGTTATGGGCAACGCTGATATAAAGGGGTTAGAAACTAGCCCCTCAGCAACAGACGCTAGTAAAGATGCAAAAGTGAAAGAAAATACTGCTAAAAATCCTATACTCACTGACGATACCACTG
>NZ_JBEOPQ010000327.1:0-314 GCF_040310285.1 Pseudomonas sp. HY2-MNA-CIBAN-0224
TAATAGGATATCTCGTTTCGCCATTTTGCCACGCCTCCAAGCGCTGTTGATTATGACGATTGGCTGGTGCCTGATGACTGATACCTTTGAATAAAAATAATTCCTTGTCATGAGTGACGCCATACCAGTAAAAATACTCGCGCCATAACAACTCAAACCATATCCAGTACGTCGAGTCATTAGCGATCACTTCCTGCTCGTACTGACGCAAACGGTTTAATAAGACTTTGACCGATAGTGAACCGTTAGCCAGCCACGGCGAGAACTTTGTTGAGTCAGTCCAAGTATCGAGCGCATTACGAGTGGTCTTATAG
>NZ_JBEOPQ010000328.1:0-314 GCF_040310285.1 Pseudomonas sp. HY2-MNA-CIBAN-0224
CGAATACGGCCTTCAACTTTGTTTTGAATTTTTTCAACGGGTACTTTAACCGTTAGCTGAGTTTCTTTATTAGATAGCTTGTTGGTTGTGACTTGTAAATCTGTAGCCATGTTAGTTACACCTTTAGGATTAAATAGTAATAGACAACCAAGCTGCAAAATACGCGTGAGCTACTGGTTGCCGTTGGAATAAATAGGGGATATTGATAGCGCGCAGTTTCGCAGCCCATGCCTGTAGCAATCGCTACTGACACAAAAATGTGAATAGCTTTATTTTGATAAACGCTACCAAATATCAATAATAAGCCGCTAATG
>NZ_JBEOPQ010000329.1:0-313 GCF_040310285.1 Pseudomonas sp. HY2-MNA-CIBAN-0224
GTGTAAAGCTGTGCTTTTGCCCAATATGACCAAAGCGCATGCCGCTATAAATCGGCAATCCTGTCAGCTGATGCAATTGACGAATGACGGTGGCGACATCATAACGCTTATCATAACTGTCCTCACCGCTACCCGATAACGCACCGAATACAATCGCTTGCTGACCTTTAAACACCCCTGCCAAATACAAATCATAGAGCATGCGCTCGATGCGGTAAGCTTGCTCGCCGACATCTTCTAAAAATACGATACCGCCAGCAATACGTGGCAAATACTCACTACCTGCCAGCGCCGATACCACGCTTAGATTGCC
>NZ_JBEOPQ010000330.1:0-312 GCF_040310285.1 Pseudomonas sp. HY2-MNA-CIBAN-0224
TTATTGACTTTGACGGCGATAACTGTACCGAAATAAGGGCTAGGGCGCTCACGCAAAATAAGAGATTGAATGTCTTCTAGCTGCATATCGACCAGATTGGGATTGAATACGCCGCGCGCTTTACGGGCAAACATCTCAATATTATCGCCAACGTCTTCTTTAATAATTTGGAGCCACGAATCGAATTTACTGTCTTCAATACGATTGCCAAACTCATCTTTTAAGTCATGCAACTTATTGGTCAACTCTGTTAGTGGTTTTTTATTATTAATATTACTCATAGGTAAGCCTACTTTTAAAGGATTCTTCTAC
>NZ_JBEOPQ010000331.1:0-312 GCF_040310285.1 Pseudomonas sp. HY2-MNA-CIBAN-0224
TAAGGCATACATTGTTCCTTTTAGAATTATTATTAAAAAGTATTTTATTTTAACGTTACTGCGCTTACACAGCTAACGTCAGGTTTTTAGTATAAAAGGTGGATAGAGCGATTACTATGACGGGTTGTACAGTAACAGTGTCGATTATAGAGTGGTTCTGTGACATCGCAGTAAGTTGCACTGAGCTAGCGATTCTGCAAAAACTCTTTTAACACTCGATAAAACCCAATCGGCTCATCCAAGGGAATGGCGTGACCTGAACGTGGCAAAATAACTTCAGTGGCGTTAGGCAGCATTTGGGTAATCTTCTGC
>NZ_JBEOPQ010000332.1:0-311 GCF_040310285.1 Pseudomonas sp. HY2-MNA-CIBAN-0224
GCTCTACGTTTAGGCCAAGGTTTGGTGACGCTACACTTTATGGATGGCAATCCAAAAGAAGGCGGCGATGAAAACCAAGTCATGTCAGCCAAGCATTCTTGCCCTGTTTGTGATCGCGCCGTGTCTGAGCTTGAGCCGCGCATGTTCAGTTTTAACAATCCGTATGGCGCTTGCCCAAGCTGTGATGGTCTCGGTAAACGTCAGTATTTCTCAGCCGAGAAGCTGATTACTCATCATGAAAAATCCCTCAATCAAGGGGCGATTAACGGTTGGGATAAGCGCCACGCCTATTACTTTGGCCTGCTCTCTAC
>NZ_JBEOPQ010000333.1:0-309 GCF_040310285.1 Pseudomonas sp. HY2-MNA-CIBAN-0224
GTTGAAAACGGATGAGCGGATGCATGAGTATGATATTTTTTAAAGCCTGCGGATTGACTAAGCCAGACTGGGGCAAATACAAGTTCTCTGATAAATTCTGCACTTTTAAGCCGCTCGCGTTTTGTGCCTGTTCACAGGAAAGTGTGGTTGCCATATCGTCAGGATAATCAGCGATTTGCTCTGTACCGATATTGGCTTTGATTAACAAATCAAGCGCGCCAGTTGGCTCAATTATCGGTGCTATGCCTTCTTTCTCAGCCCTGGTATTAAATAGGCGATAGAGCCGACTGCTGTAGAGATAGCCTATGC
>NZ_JBEOPQ010000334.1:0-308 GCF_040310285.1 Pseudomonas sp. HY2-MNA-CIBAN-0224
GTCATTAGGCGTTCGGCTGGCGTGTCGCTTGATATGCTGGGGTGGTTGCTCATTTGGTCACCTCATTGTCAATATCAATCCAATAGACGTTCCAGTGTTTGCCGTCTTTATCTACTCGCTTGCGCTGTATGGTTAAGCCTGTATTTTCTAGCTGGTTAATGCGAGTGGGTAGCGTGGCTATTCTATAAAGTTCGATAGCTTGCCAGCGTGTGATTGATTGACCAGTTAAAAGATGATCTTTAATGATTTGGTTTTGGGTGCGTTTTAGATTATCCATGATTAAGCCCCCTCATTAGTAGCGTTTAGAT
>NZ_JBEOPQ010000335.1:0-308 GCF_040310285.1 Pseudomonas sp. HY2-MNA-CIBAN-0224
GCAAAGATACCCGCAGCAACTCCGACTGTATCACGTTCTATTGCCTCAGTTGTAGCCACTGCTTCGATACCGCTTTTAGTTAATACTTCTGCTAAAAAACGCTTGCGAGAAATACCAAACATCATAGGGAAACCAAGACTTTGTAATTCTCCTAGCTGCGACAATAACGCGCAATGATGCTCGTAGTTTTTGGCAAAACCAAAGCCTGGGTCGATAATGATTTTCTCACGCTTGACACCAATGCTGACTACCTCATCGATACGGGCTATTAACTCTGCGCTAACGTCAGCGATCACGTCGTCATAGAG
>NZ_JBEOPQ010000336.1:0-308 GCF_040310285.1 Pseudomonas sp. HY2-MNA-CIBAN-0224
CCTTATCAGCGTTCCATGTCATTGACCGTATTTCGCGATCAAGTGAGCCTTGAGCAATGGCGCGAATTAAATGTTTTAGCAAATGTGAGCGCTGTAACGACTAATTGATACAGCGTGGTGTGGTTTATATAGAGTTATATTAGGTTTAGATGAGCCTTCATAAGCCAATATGGTCAATAACAAAACACCTATCTCGATGTTAAGATAGATTTGCTATATTAAAATATATTCAGCGTTTACGTTATCTGCTGGTTATAGTCAAATAACATAGCAGCTGAAGATAATAAACAAAACGACAAAAAAGGATG
>NZ_JBEOPQ010000337.1:0-307 GCF_040310285.1 Pseudomonas sp. HY2-MNA-CIBAN-0224
ATTATGACTCGTTGATAGGCAAACTGATCTGTCATGGGCAAACTCGCCAGCAAGCGATTTCTAAGACGCTACACGCACTTGATGAATTGGTGATTGAAGGTATCAAAACCAATATACCGATGCACCGTGATGTGATTTTAGCGGATGATAAGTTTGTGCAAGAAGCACAAAACATCCACTATCTAGAAAGAGAATTATTGACCGCGCAAAAAGCCAAAGCAGCCTCTTAATTCACAACTTTCGTTTTCTGCAAAAATAAAGCGAACCGCTATTAGCATTGATATCCCCATTAAAGAACCCGCTATCT
>NZ_JBEOPQ010000338.1:0-307 GCF_040310285.1 Pseudomonas sp. HY2-MNA-CIBAN-0224
CTTTTTCTGCTTGCCAAATCTCATTGAGATCGGCGTACTCTTTTTCTAACTCTTCTATTTGTGCATCAAGTACTTTACGCTCGGCTTGCGCGCCAGCGTCTTCTTCATTTTTGAGCACTTCACGCTGCATTTTTAACTGAATCAAACGGCTATCAAGCTTGCCAAGTGACTCAGGCTTGCTGTCCATCTCCATACGCAGACGACTGGCAGCTTCGTCGATTAAATCAATCGCCTTATCCGGCAGCTTGCGGTCAGTAATATAGCGATGGCTCATGCGTGCGGCAGCAATAATCGCACTGTCTTGAAT
>NZ_JBEOPQ010000339.1:0-306 GCF_040310285.1 Pseudomonas sp. HY2-MNA-CIBAN-0224
TTGATAACCCCAGTGACTTCCCGCAAGTAGCAGATAAAGCCTTTGCGGGTGTTTTTACCGATGTATTACAACGCGAAATAGGGGCACAGTTAGGTCGACCAGTGGAAGTGTATTTCAAGTTCAAACCACCCCCGCAGCTGTGGGTACAAGACAGTCGTGACACCAGTTTTTGGATTCGCGAACCCGTGGTTTATTATTCGCAATATAGTCCAGGATTGTTAGTACTATTCCTCATTGGATTACCTATATTATCGCTGCTAACCATTATTTTGTTAGCACGGCAATTAAAACGTCCTTTAAGGTATT
>NZ_JBEOPQ010000340.1:0-305 GCF_040310285.1 Pseudomonas sp. HY2-MNA-CIBAN-0224
ATGTTAAAGAATGGAGCGAGATTTTAAATAGCGCTAAAACTTTACATTCTGAGCTTATGTTAGAACATACGTAGCATCTGTAGCTGTTAGCTAATCAAATACTTCTGAATGGCTACCCAGCCTAACGAAATCTACCGTATCGCTCTGAATACGGTAGATAAGCACCAAATCAGGTTTGATGTGGCAATCTCTAAAACCCTTATGATTGCCGGTCAACGCATGATCTTTGTATTTAGCCGGTAGTGGTATATCGTTAGTCAAACAATTGAGCACCTCGCCCCATGCAGGAGTGAGTAAACTTAGAT
>NZ_JBEOPQ010000341.1:0-305 GCF_040310285.1 Pseudomonas sp. HY2-MNA-CIBAN-0224
GCACAGACCCTATATAAGCACTATTACCTTTTTATCTACAGACAATAAAAAACACCCCACAACTCTATCGAGCTGCGGGGTGTTTTATTGTTTTTAACTGACGCTAGCTGCAAAAGTATAAAGAAGTAACGTTACTTAAGGCTAGCCAGTTAAATCTATTACAACGATGCCAACGCTTCATTGAATAAGGTGCTTGGACGCATGACTTTTTCAGCCAATGCTTCATCTGCGAAGTAGTAGCCTTTGATGTCTACCGCTTTGCCTTGAGCATCATTAAACTGTTTAATAATGGCGTCTTCATTGCT
>NZ_JBEOPQ010000342.1:0-303 GCF_040310285.1 Pseudomonas sp. HY2-MNA-CIBAN-0224
CGGGAGCCGGATTTGAACCGACGACCTTCGGGTTATGAGCCCGACGAGCTACCAGACTGCTCCATCCCGCGTCTGTGTGGGCGCATTCTACAGAGGCGCGCTGAGTTGTCAACCTTAAATCGCCTAAGCGATTGAATTGTCCGGTTTTAATCCCTTTCTCCCGACAAAGGGGGAGGGTGAAAAACACTCAGGCACAAAAAAGGCCACTCTTTCGAGCAGCCTTTTAATGTTTGGTTGCGGGAGCCGGATTTGAACCGACGACCTTCGGGTTATGAGCCCGACGAGCTACCAGACTGCTCCATC
>NZ_JBEOPQ010000343.1:0-303 GCF_040310285.1 Pseudomonas sp. HY2-MNA-CIBAN-0224
TTGAAATGCTGCTTGGCCAAATAAATGCGAGTGAACATCGCGACCATACCAGCGACAAAGGTCACCGCGGTAATCGACCAACTACCGCCATTAAGATTAGCAAACGCAGCACAAGATGCACCGACAAACACGCCCACTAGCCACGTTGGATAAACCGTTTTATCTAATTCATCAAACGCAAGGGTGGTGCGGTCAGTCAGCTCAGACTTCAGTTTATGGTTATCTAGCTTTTCGCTATTTGTATTGGCTTCGGTTTTATTGATAATTTGCTGGATTTGTACCAATAAATTGACATTGATGCTC
>NZ_JBEOPQ010000344.1:0-303 GCF_040310285.1 Pseudomonas sp. HY2-MNA-CIBAN-0224
GGTCTATTGAACAACAATAAAAGCGGGTTTAATAAGATTAAATGAGAGTGTGTACCGTCAGCTTCTAAAGGATTTGGCTTTTAAATGAATTGGCGGTCGATAATTTGGCGTGAAGTAGTAATAGCTAAATAATGATGGCTAAATATTGATAGTGCTATGAGCGCTTATTTTGGGGACGTTTTGGTAGCAATCTCAGTGCTAAGAACTGCCGTACCATAGGCAATGGCTTCAACCATGCTGCCCAATTGATTGATATTAGTGACTTCCAAACGCAAACCATAGATATGATTGTAGCCTTTGGCT
>NZ_JBEOPQ010000345.1:0-302 GCF_040310285.1 Pseudomonas sp. HY2-MNA-CIBAN-0224
GGTGGTAACTACCGTGTCTTGGTAGCAATTGCTGATGTGAGCCATTACGTCACGCCAAATTCGCCGCTTGACCAAGATGCTTACGAGCGCGGTACGTCGGTATATTTCCCGCATCGTGTGATTCCGATGCTGCCTGAAGTACTGTCTAACGGTCTGTGTTCATTGAACCCTGATCTTGATCGTCTGTGTATGGTTGCGGATATAAAGATATCTCGCGCAGGCAAGGTCACCGGCTATGACTTCTATCCTGGGGTGATTCATTCACAGGCACGCTTGACTTATAATCAAGTGAATAGCTATCT
>NZ_JBEOPQ010000346.1:0-302 GCF_040310285.1 Pseudomonas sp. HY2-MNA-CIBAN-0224
CGGCAAGCTTGCTGACTTGGGATATTGCGGTGTTCGGACGGCAAGCGTATCAAGAAACTTTTGCTAATGGTTATTATGCCAACCGCTTAGAGATATGGCGTGATGGCAATTTATTGGTCAGTGAGTGCACCTCCCAGCAAGCCAATACGCGCTGGTTTACCTCACCGCTTGGGTTAAACAATCATCATGTTCATGGCTCTTTTTGGGCAATACCTAGCACAGAGATTATTGCGCCTGAGCTGCAGAATAATCCGCTCAAGCTTGGTCAGTATTTAGATACCACTATTACCGAGATACGCCAT
>NZ_JBEOPQ010000347.1:0-301 GCF_040310285.1 Pseudomonas sp. HY2-MNA-CIBAN-0224
GCAGTTGGTTGAGGTAATCGATAAAACGGGCGAGTTTCCGCAAACCTTAGCCGGTTGGGAAGCGATATCTGGCGTTGGCCCGTCGACTGCTGGCGCGATTATGGCGATGGGGCTACATCGTTATGGCCTCATCTGTGATGGTAACGTTAAACGAGTAATCACAAGGTGGGCGGCAATCGATGGCGACATTACCAAATCTGCCACGACCAAAGAACTGTGGGCATTGGCAGAACGTTTAACCCCTAGGGAAAACTCAGGATTGTTTGCGCAAGCGATGATGGATATGGGCGCAACTTTATGT
>NZ_JBEOPQ010000348.1:0-301 GCF_040310285.1 Pseudomonas sp. HY2-MNA-CIBAN-0224
TACTTATCTTTTATCGATTAGTACACCTGTTAATGAGCCGCCCTTTGATTTAATTGTCATTAGTGAGATTTTATATTATTTATCACCCAATGATATTGACACAGTAATCGCTTGGACTGAGCAAAACCTTGCTGTAGGCGGTACATTACTATGCTGTCATTGGCGGTATGCTATTGAGGGTTTCACGATGACAGGTGAGACCGTGCACCAGCGCTTGCACGATGTTTTTAATTTCACAAATAATGAGAAGCATCAGGTTACGTTCACTCATCAAAGCAAAATAATAGACAGCGATTTCTTA
>NZ_JBEOPQ010000349.1:0-301 GCF_040310285.1 Pseudomonas sp. HY2-MNA-CIBAN-0224
CTCAAGCTCCATCAATTGTCCAATCAGCTGCGGTGGCGTAAGCTTGGTACTGACTAACAACGCATCTAAATCTTGTCCATGCCAATCAAGCTGCTCATAAACCAGCGTTAAATGCTCAGGGGCGACGATAGCGCTTTTAGGAGATTTGATATTAGACGGTATCGGTTGGCTCACCGCTGGCACAGAATCTGTCTCTGCAGCATTAGCAGACTGACTGTTAGTCGAGGGCTTATGGTTTGAGTTGGTCGTCTGTGCTGTTGGTCGATAGCCATTATTGCCATAAGCCAGCTGACCATTGACG
>NZ_JBEOPQ010000350.1:0-301 GCF_040310285.1 Pseudomonas sp. HY2-MNA-CIBAN-0224
CAGCTACACGGTGCACTCAGCGATGATTTGTTAAATCAGGCGTATGAAGTCAAGTTGCTGGAGAGCGGTGCTTTACAGTGGCATACCATGGAAAATGGTAAAAAAGTGATTTACGATACAGAGCCGCGCGTTGATATGGGTGACCACGTTTGGCTGACCATCATGTCATGGCTGCCAATCGATTGGCTGCTATAGATTATAGGTTCCTTTTAACCAAATTTATAGCGTACTGAATGTCTGTCACTTATTTTAAGAGTCAGTGGCTCATTAGCCTTCGTATTCAAAAAGCCTTATTTTCATT
>NZ_JBEOPQ010000351.1:0-301 GCF_040310285.1 Pseudomonas sp. HY2-MNA-CIBAN-0224
GTACGGCTCTGCTGGAAATGTTAAGGCTTCAGGAATTAGTGGGCCATCTACGCCTATTCCATAGTTATTCATATTAGCAAATGACTTTTCAGCAGCTATTAACGTGTCCTCTAAAATACTGTGCATATATTGATTAAACATACCTACTTCCACAGCCCCAGACATCGTCCCATGCTCAGAGCTAAGCTTATAATTATCAGGAATCTTTTCTACCTGTGCGGTTCGGTAGTCAGAACGAGCGAGTATATTAAGAACCGTACTTATTTCCTGATCATTAGACTCTAAAGCATATGCCCTAAAT
>NZ_JBEOPQ010000352.1:0-300 GCF_040310285.1 Pseudomonas sp. HY2-MNA-CIBAN-0224
GCTTATATCAGTCTTACTATTTTTAGATAACCTTATCATAGGATGCCCGGCATGCCTATATCTGATAAGTTAACAATTTTATAAATCGCAACGATATGGATGAATTTAGGCTAAACGGTTATGCTAAAAACAGTACTGCCACACAACCAACCGCCAATAATAGCCCTATTATATTAATGCGATTGAGCCGCTCTTTAAATACGCCAACACCTATCATAGTTGCCACTGCGATGACACCCACATTCATACCAGTAAACACAATGCTTGGTGACTCAGACAATACTTGATGTGCCCGTACAT
>NZ_JBEOPQ010000353.1:0-299 GCF_040310285.1 Pseudomonas sp. HY2-MNA-CIBAN-0224
GCTATTAGCTAAATCAATCAGACTACCAAGCACCAGCTCAGTGAAGTAAATATCAGCAATGGCAGCATGTGCATCTCTTGCTTGAGCGCGCGCTATATAACGGTGAAAGTAATAGAGGAGGTATACTAGCTTATGACTCTCAAGCGTAGGAAGCAGGTAGTTAGCCATCGCATTAGTACATATCAGATTAGGAGTATGGGTCACGCCAGCATTTTTCAGAACGGTCATATCAAAATCAATATTATGACCAATCAAGTACTCAACACTGTTAGATAGTCTAAAATCAGTATGAGGCGGCT
>NZ_JBEOPQ010000354.1:0-299 GCF_040310285.1 Pseudomonas sp. HY2-MNA-CIBAN-0224
AGAATGGACCGATATAACCTTTTAGCTTCAATGTACTGCCACTCAGTTGTGCAGTCATACGATAATCTTTACCTTTTTCAGGATCTGTAATCGTACCGCCACTATACTTACCACCACCGTCAGCTTTGAGGCCTTTGATGATAGTTGTACCAACGTGTTTTTGACCTTTGGCTGAGTTGGTAGCAATGAGCTTACCTGTCAACACGCCATTTGACTCAGTGATTTTTACTGTGCCTTTTGGCTTGCCTTCATCATAAGTCTGCCAAGTGGTATTGGCTAAAGGATCAGCGGCGAATGCC
>NZ_JBEOPQ010000355.1:0-298 GCF_040310285.1 Pseudomonas sp. HY2-MNA-CIBAN-0224
TCAGAAAAATCGATAGGCAAATAAAATGAATAATATAGATAAACTAACTGAGCTAAATTACTATTTTTTAAAATTAAGAGAAATTTTACTTCAGGAGGGTGAACACAACTATATAAGAGGAATTAATGTAATTATAAATAGAATACAGTCTTCGTTAGAATATAACGAAGACGCTAAAGCAACCATTAAAAGCGTTGGAGACACCTACAGTCTTATGAACTCTGGTAATGGTAGCTTTTCTGATTTCTTCATTTGGAGAGAAGACTTTAACGAAAGAGTTGAAGCAAACAAAGTGTTA
>NZ_JBEOPQ010000356.1:0-297 GCF_040310285.1 Pseudomonas sp. HY2-MNA-CIBAN-0224
TACCTGACGTGGAACCAGAACAGGCAACGCCTACTTATCGTGATAATCCTAAATCTGACAAGTCGGCCATGATAAAAAAGGCGTTGCTTGCCTTATTCGTGCTGATTGCCTTAGGCGTTATCGCTTATGGTTTGTATAAAAGTAACCAAAGCAGCGAACCTGACATCATTACCCTACAAGGGCAAATGCAAATGCAGCAAACCTCCATCGCTGCAAAAGTACCAGGGCGTATCGCTCAGATTATGGTCACTGAAGGGGATGAGGTGACGGTTGGCCAGCAATTGATTGAGATGGATT
>NZ_JBEOPQ010000357.1:0-296 GCF_040310285.1 Pseudomonas sp. HY2-MNA-CIBAN-0224
GAGTATTCAAACACCACTTGTAGTAATAGTGGCAATAGGAACGGTACGGCACTGATACCCAAGCGCGTAAATAAGTTACCCGTAATCCCAATCTTAAAGGTGCGAATATCAAATAGGCTCAATGGAAAGAGCGGCGCATGACGGCGTTTGGCATGCCAGACATAGGCGCCTATCAACGCCGTTGACAAGAACGCCAACACCAAGCCATAAGTCCCGCGACCTGTTTGTGAGCCGAATTCAACAGCGAGGGTATAGCCGCAAGCTGCTGCCGCAAACAATAAAAAACCCGTCCAATC
>NZ_JBEOPQ010000358.1:0-296 GCF_040310285.1 Pseudomonas sp. HY2-MNA-CIBAN-0224
TTTTTTAATATCATCCATTTATATATCAACACAATACCTATGAGTCAACGTAATAAACTCAGCTTGTGGCAAAAACTCAAACGGCTACTGACTGCTTCAGCACCGCAGTCTATTATCCATGGCGCAAAAATGCCAACACAGGCAGCAGCGGCTGACGATGATATTGATCTTGATATGATGCAGGCAGGAATCTCGAGCGCCAATACTCGTAATAGCGATGAGGCAAATACGGCTGACTCTACTGGCAGTTTGACCAGTCACCGTGATAATAATCATGATAGCGAGCGCTCGCAAGC
>NZ_JBEOPQ010000359.1:0-296 GCF_040310285.1 Pseudomonas sp. HY2-MNA-CIBAN-0224
GAACACGTCTCTTCCAGTTCTGTATGGTGGTTGGGCTGAGATTATAGAATTCAGCTGCCTCGGCAAAGGTCATACCATCATCTAAGCTTTTTAGTACTTGTTTGCGAAAATCTAGCGAGTAAGTCATGGTCTTTATAATAACAATTGAATTTGATAGTTAGTTTATAACACTTTTAGGTGGGATTGACTATAAACTATCCGGCAGCCAGCAAATTAATAGCGCTCGAATAAATTTTAAGCAAAAAACATGAATAAAATACGAGAAAAAAGATGAGGATAAATAATAACTGAAATAT
>NZ_JBEOPQ010000360.1:0-295 GCF_040310285.1 Pseudomonas sp. HY2-MNA-CIBAN-0224
GAGTAAATCACTAAACAGCTCATTCGCTACCGTGGTCATGGCAATGACACTTTGTAGTAAATGTTCGATGATTTCGTCATTAATACCAATAGTTTCGACATCGATGGCATGCTTGTAGCGTATCTCGCCATCGTTGATATCCATTTCTAGATTGCCAATCAGCATGTCATAATTGATTTGAGTAATCAGTAACATCGCTGCACTTTGATGACTCTCTGGTATTAAAAATGGCAAAATTCCATAGACCGCTAGCAGCTTGTTTTTCTCTTGCACCCGAAATAGGTAGCCACAGTTC
>NZ_JBEOPQ010000361.1:0-295 GCF_040310285.1 Pseudomonas sp. HY2-MNA-CIBAN-0224
CCCAAATCCTCTAATTTTTCACCGAAATACCAAGGCATAGGTCCCGGCAGATAACCAATTTTTGGCATTTGCTTATCCATTATAGTTGGGAACGCAACCATTTCGTAACCTTTAAAGATAAAGTCTTTGTTAGCGTTATCGACTTGGTTTGAGCTATCAGGACTTTCTAAATTAGCTGCTAGTAGAGCAGCTGGTCCATGACAGATGGCTAAGGTAAATAAATCCTTTTCGTGACCCCAACGTAACAGTTCACCAAGATTATAATCTTCAGGTAAGCCTAGCATCGCGCCGTGAC
>NZ_JBEOPQ010000362.1:0-294 GCF_040310285.1 Pseudomonas sp. HY2-MNA-CIBAN-0224
TCCACAAAAAGCCAAAACTTTCGCGGTCCCTTATGCGCTCTTAGAAGGTATTTTCTTAGGCGGCATCTCGCTGTTTTTTATGAGAATGTATCCAAGCGTGCCAGTGACTGCAATGTGTGCGACCTTTGTGACAGCAGCCGTTATGCTAGGGCTATATCGCTCTGGTCTCGTTAAGGTGACGCAGAAATTCCGCTCTATCGTCACCTCAGCGCTTATAGCCATCATGCTCGTTTATGTCGCCCAGTGGGTTCTTTCTTTAGCGTTCGGTTCGAGCTTACCTTTCTTATTTGAAGG
>NZ_JBEOPQ010000363.1:0-294 GCF_040310285.1 Pseudomonas sp. HY2-MNA-CIBAN-0224
ATAAGTATTTTGCTGCCTTATTTGACTGGCGTACTTCCAACATCAACACCACGGCGCCGGCATTTTTTGCATCATCAATGAGCTGCTGCATTAATGCCGCCCCCAAACCTGAACCTTGTTTTTCAGGTGCCACACAAATATCAAGTAAGGTCGCCTCATCAATAATCTGCTGTACTATCGCAAAACCACACAAATCATCTTGGCGCTTAATGCCCACTACTCGATATAAAGGCCCAAAACACTCTTTTAAGCTCATTTCAGACCAAGGATGTGTATGCGCTAGCTTTTCAATCT
>NZ_JBEOPQ010000364.1:0-294 GCF_040310285.1 Pseudomonas sp. HY2-MNA-CIBAN-0224
CTTTACCATCACGACGTGGTTTGTTACGGCGGCGCGTACTGCCACTATTTGAGTCGCCATTTGAGCCATTTCGATCTGGGTTATTCTGTTGTTCTAGGGGATTATTCTTATCGATCGCCATATGTTTCTCCTAACCGATGCTCAAACGTTTGATAGATTTACGTTTACCGTAAGCAATTTGTACCAGAGCACGCGTTACCAAAATCGCGGTAAATAGCGAGCTGACAATACCAATAGCTAAAGTGACCGCAAAGCCTTTAATCGGACCGGTACCAATCGCAAATAAGATAAAGG
>NZ_JBEOPQ010000365.1:0-293 GCF_040310285.1 Pseudomonas sp. HY2-MNA-CIBAN-0224
TCTAAAAGCGCTGTAAACACTATTGAACGCTATCAAAATTACTTACGTTTTTTACGCTGAATCGCGTGAATAGCACGGCCATCTGCAGATAGAGCCGCTTCATGTACCGCTTCTGAAATCGTTGGATGGGCAAACGTCATCAACTGTAAATCTTCGATACTAGAGACGAATTCCATCGCAATCATACCCTGATGGACGATATCGCCGGCGCCAGCTGAGATAGCGTGCATACCTAATAGACGGTCTGTTTTAGCATCAGCGACGACTTTAATAGAACCTTGCGCTTCGCTTTG
>NZ_JBEOPQ010000366.1:0-292 GCF_040310285.1 Pseudomonas sp. HY2-MNA-CIBAN-0224
GCAAACACCTTACACGCTAATCGACAGCGCAGCAGACACAAGTTATGTCAGTGACGATATACTGATTCACAGAAGTATGGGTGAGATAATTAGTACTACGCAAACGGACATGATGATTAGTAGTGGCGATAGTCATCATCAAGTCAGTAGCGAATCACTCAATATCATAGCCGATGGTCAGTTTAGTATGACCAATGCCAAAGAAAATATCACCCTATCCGCCCATACAGGGAAACTGGAAGCAACCGCCAAGCACGATGTGAACATCGCCTCCTCCACCAAAGAGGTTGAG
>NZ_JBEOPQ010000367.1:0-292 GCF_040310285.1 Pseudomonas sp. HY2-MNA-CIBAN-0224
GCTGACGGCTTGGCGCTATCTTCGCGCAATCAATACTTGAGCGCAGCTGAGCGAGAAACAGCCCCCGTGCTTCATGCAGAGCTGCAACGTCTAGCACAGCAGTTAATGAGTAATAAACTGAGTATGCCAGAATTTGAAGCGTTACTTGCAGAGACGTCTCAGCGTATTAGTAACGCTGGCTTCAACATTGACTATCTAGAAGTAAAAACAGATGCGCTGAAATCGGTCATTAATGATGCCGAAGTTTTTAATGTGGAAAACGAGAATTTGATTATCCTCGTCGCAGCTTGGC
>NZ_JBEOPQ010000368.1:0-292 GCF_040310285.1 Pseudomonas sp. HY2-MNA-CIBAN-0224
TTTGTTGATGGGTTTTGTGCTGCCATGATGAAATTCCTTTTGTTGGTAGCTTTTTTGGGTTGGAAAGGGAGTGTTTATTACAGTTAATTTATAGTTCACTATATAGCTGAGCGCTACATAGGCTCTGAGGCATCTAAATCGACATTACAACGCTCAAATTCAGCATTAATGGGTACGTTTAATACCTCCATAGCGCTGCCTTCACCCTCAGCATTGTTGATCTTCATATACTTGACACCGAGCGGCGATTCCATAAACGTCTGAATCTTAGTCATCTCTTCTGGTGTAGGGT
>NZ_JBEOPQ010000369.1:0-292 GCF_040310285.1 Pseudomonas sp. HY2-MNA-CIBAN-0224
TCTCAATATTGATAAAGATTTAATTACTATTTCCGAAAAACTTACTAAGGCGAAACGTCAAAAAACTGAGATCATCAATACTATTAACCAGCTTAGTGCTTGTTATACTATTTTAGAAGAAATAAAGTCAGAAAATATTGGCTTCATTTCTAACTCTGAATGGGAAAAACGAATAGCGGCGCAGCTCTCCTTAACCTGAATCGCACCAATCACTAATAGAATATGTGTGGTAAGTACACCATGAAGTACACTGTGCTTATCTCAGCAAGTTAAAACGTTAATACCATTAACC
>NZ_JBEOPQ010000370.1:0-291 GCF_040310285.1 Pseudomonas sp. HY2-MNA-CIBAN-0224
CTATAAGATAGTATAGGACTATGTAATGGTACCCGGAGCCGGACTTGAACCGGCACGCTATTGCTAGCGAGGGATTTTAAATCCCTTGTGTCTACCAATTTCACCACCCGGGCAAAAATTGTTTTATCTTTAACATAAGCTAGCTGATAGACCGTCTAGTTACTAGATAAGTGCTCGCTATTATAAGCGGTTATGCTAATAATGCAAGCCAAAATTAACGTAAAGTTAATAAATAATTGGAGGCTGGAGTCGGAATCGAACCGGCGTTAACGGAGTTGCAGTCCGCTGCAT
>NZ_JBEOPQ010000371.1:0-291 GCF_040310285.1 Pseudomonas sp. HY2-MNA-CIBAN-0224
GGGTAGAGACATAATCGGCTGCCGACAGCGATTTTGTCAGAAGGGTGTCATTAAGCAAGGTATCGTCAAGAAGGCTATCGTGAATCTGTTGCGTTAGGTTTTGCATAAGCGTGACTGTCTTGTTGTGGTCTGGTATAGAGTATTGGCAAATACTGACTGGTAGCGACTGTTCAACGCGCCCCAATATTGAGTGTAGCAGTTTTTAGGATTGCTGCTCAAATTTAAATCCATGCATATATAAAGCAGAATATTGAGGACAGAACAAAGTATTGAAGCATGTTACTTATAAAG
>NZ_JBEOPQ010000372.1:0-291 GCF_040310285.1 Pseudomonas sp. HY2-MNA-CIBAN-0224
GCCTAACGGCATTGCTATTAGTGGCGTGCGGCGAACAACCTGCACAACAAGCCAATACATCTGCAGCGCCTAAGGTAGATGTTGCTAACGTGCTTTATGAGCGCATTACCGAGTGGGATCAATTTACCGGACGCTTACAAGCCCCTGAAAAGGTCACTTTAGTGCCTCGCGTATCGGGCTATATTGAATCGATTAACTTTAAAGAAGGCGCGCTAGTGCAAAAAGGCGATGTGTTATTTACCATCGACTCGAGTGTTTTTATTGCTGAATATGAACGCCTTAAAGCAGAAT
>NZ_JBEOPQ010000373.1:0-291 GCF_040310285.1 Pseudomonas sp. HY2-MNA-CIBAN-0224
GATCCACACCGGGCCGCAGTACCTGGACGTCGCGAATACGATGTCGATCCAGGCGTGGGACCGCTTCGACCTCGGTGCGCGCTACGCGACGGACGTGTTCGGCAAGAAGACGACGTTCCGCGCGACCGTGCGCAGCGTCGCGAACAAGTCGTACTGGTCGTCGACGATCGGCGGATACCTGACGCAGGGCGACCCGCGCTCGGTGTGGCTGTCGATGACGACGGATTTCTGACGGGCGCCGAAGGGAGTGGCGGGCTGCCGCCAGAGTTTGCTATACTCTCGGTCTTCCGG
>NZ_JBEOPQ010000374.1:0-290 GCF_040310285.1 Pseudomonas sp. HY2-MNA-CIBAN-0224
CCGTTTTCATGGCTTGGCTCGCGCACTAGCGACAGGTTGCGGTTTTCGACGGTTTGGGCGACGGGGATGAAGCTGCCTGGTTCGTAGAAGTAGTGGATCAGGCGTCGTTCGCCGGGGTTGTCGCTGTAGCGCGTTTCATAAGCGAGGGTGTCGCCGTCCCAGCCGTAGATGTTTTGGCCGCAGTCGTATTGGGCGTTGAGCGTGCGCTGTTGCTGCTCGATCCACGCCGGGCCGGCGCCGGGGCTGGGCGGGCAGTGGGCTTTGGAGTATTTGGCTACCCTTCGCCCCAG
>NZ_JBEOPQ010000375.1:0-290 GCF_040310285.1 Pseudomonas sp. HY2-MNA-CIBAN-0224
CCCATAGCTTGGTGGAAAAAGAGCTATCCGATACGGATGCTACCTTGTTTGCTATGCTGCCTTATCATGTTGATGCGTTAGATGCAGCGCGCCTTGCCGAGCAATATGAGCGTCCTGTCGATGAGATTGCGACCTTATCCTTCGAGGCCTACCCTGTCTGGCAGCTAGATTGGATGATGGATAATATCGCCAACTTACCACAGCAAGACTATTGGGATCGCCGTGCCCGTCATGCCTTAGTGAATGAGCTGTCACGTAGTCTGCGTCTGTTAATGGACGCCATATTGTCC
>NZ_JBEOPQ010000376.1:0-290 GCF_040310285.1 Pseudomonas sp. HY2-MNA-CIBAN-0224
GTATAATAGTCCGCTGTTGAGCGTGGCAGCTGTACACCGCGCATCTTATCAACGATTTTTTCTGCCAACATAATAGTCGTCGCGTTAAGATTACCACTAATTATATTTGGCATGATAGACGCATCAACGACTCGCAAGCCACTAATACCGTGCACTAGCCCTTCGCCATTGACGACCGAATCATTACCTTCGCCCATTGGACAAGTACAAGAAGGATGATAAGCCGTCTCACTATGGTTACGGACATATTCATCTAACTGCGCATCGGTCACTAGATCATCGGTCGGCGC
>NZ_JBEOPQ010000377.1:0-289 GCF_040310285.1 Pseudomonas sp. HY2-MNA-CIBAN-0224
CACCTCACCAATCACCGCAATGCCATCAATCAAAGTCTGCTCATCGGCGGCAATACTCATACGAATACACTCATGTGCATGTTTATAATCGCTGATATCGACACCAGGGAAGAAGTACTCACTCGGCACGATAAGCGTACCTTTTTCTTTGAGAGTCTCATAAAGCTCAGAGGTGCTAATCGGCAAATCCTTGAACCATAACCACAGAAATATCGCGCCTTCTGGCTTATGAATCACTAGCGGATAATCGCCCAACGCTTCTTTTAATAGCTTCACTGCTGTCTTAGCT
>NZ_JBEOPQ010000378.1:0-289 GCF_040310285.1 Pseudomonas sp. HY2-MNA-CIBAN-0224
GCCGTCGAATACACGCGCGACGCCGGAATCGCGACGCCCGAGTTGTACGGCCCGAGCACCGCGACGACGCCCTTGTCGACGAGATTCTGCGCGACCTGCACGCCGGCCTTCGGGTCGGCCTGGTCGTCTTCGGAAACCAGTTTGAACGTGACGGCCTTGCCGGCGACCTTGATGCCGGCCTTGTTGAGCTCGTCCACCGCGAGCCGCGCGCCGTTTTCGTTGTCCTTGCCGTTGGCGGCCTGCGGGCCGGTGAGCGGCGCCGAATGGCCGATCATCACGACTTCCTGCG
>NZ_JBEOPQ010000379.1:0-289 GCF_040310285.1 Pseudomonas sp. HY2-MNA-CIBAN-0224
TGAGGATATGACTTCTTGAGTTAATCCATGTTTACTCTATTGGCGATATATTCCAAGTGTCTAATAGTCGCCAAATGGCAGCATCAATCTCTTGCCAATGCTCTAAGTTACTACGATGAAAATACCATTCAACTTTGATACCACCATAAATAGGCTCGTATGAAATAGCTTTGACTTTCTCATTATTCCAAAATGAAAAAACTATGCCAGAGACTTGACTGTTAGTAGAGTTACCAAAGCAACCTAATCCAACATCGTCTCGAATGTCACATTGAAGATTGTATTGATC
>NZ_JBEOPQ010000380.1:0-289 GCF_040310285.1 Pseudomonas sp. HY2-MNA-CIBAN-0224
CATCAAGCGTCTGCATAAATAGCGTTTTGGTGGTCTCATCAATAGAGGCAATCGCTTCCGTCAGCGTCTGCATACTCGCAGCAATATCGGCTGTTTGCTGCGCAAGTGGCTCTAAACGCTCATTAACTTCCGCAAGCTCTGCCACTGCGGCAAGATTGACTGCGCCTATTTTGCTTAGTTGCTGTTCAAGCTTATTACGCTCAGATTCTAATTCTGCGATTTTATCTGGGCGTACACGGCGATCATGGGCGATAAAATCTGCTAATAAGTTTGTTACGCTCATTACTTG
>NZ_JBEOPQ010000381.1:0-288 GCF_040310285.1 Pseudomonas sp. HY2-MNA-CIBAN-0224
TCAGTACACTGCTCCAGATTTAGCAGGTAACCCCACGCATCCTCAGGCGCTGCATTTTTTTCGATATAAGTCGCTAGTTCCGACTTTAAGGTTTCAAAATCCACATCAGCGGCTTTGCGCTTAAAGTAGCTAGCAAACGGTACGGTTTTGTCTGACTTATCATTAAAGGTCGCGTCAAACTCAGCGGCATTATCACTCTGCGATGGCATTGGTTCAGGCTGCAATGCTTTGTTGTCTTCATTAGCCAGCGTTGGGGGCGGTGCTATAGGCGGCATCGTAGGTGGCGAT
>NZ_JBEOPQ010000382.1:0-288 GCF_040310285.1 Pseudomonas sp. HY2-MNA-CIBAN-0224
TTAATATCTTCTAATAAACTATCTTTAGTACCATAATCATTATCGTCAGCCAGCAATTTTACTTTCTTTACCCAAGCATGGCTGAGTATATCGCGCTCATCAACCAGTATGTCTCGCTTTTCTTGCTCATAGCATGTGCTAGCCACTGTCAGCCAAGATGCAGTCAAACTCCTATAAATATCACCAATATAACCGTTAGAATCATCAGCACGCCCTAAGCTAGCATTAGTAGATTCTATAAATAACTCAAGTAACGTCAGGCATTCTTGTGGTTGCTCAGGATAAAGG
>NZ_JBEOPQ010000383.1:0-288 GCF_040310285.1 Pseudomonas sp. HY2-MNA-CIBAN-0224
GGCGTGGCTAAATTTAAATTGGGTGGTGGTCATGGGGGACATAATGGTCTAAAAGACATTATCGCCAGCTTAGGCAACGACAAGAATTTTCATCGCTTGCGCATTGGTATTGGCCATCCTGGTGATAAAAATAAAGTTAGCGGCTACGTACTGGGAAGAGCCCCAGCGTTAGAACAAGAACGGATAATCGCTGCGATCGATGAAGCGGTTCGTTCAACCGAGATTTTATTTAAACAAGACATGGCGAAAGCCATGCACAGATTACATACGTTCAAAGCAGAATAAGCT
>NZ_JBEOPQ010000384.1:0-288 GCF_040310285.1 Pseudomonas sp. HY2-MNA-CIBAN-0224
GTAACAATCAAAGGATCTTGCTGAACTGGGAAAATGATGATCCAAACCGTTATTTATTACTTCTTGCATTGAAATAATTACTATAGCCGATTATCCCATCCTAGAATGAGTTAACACATTTAGGACGGGACAGATACTAAATAAAAGGGATACGTTATCTTATGACGCGAAACGGACATAAATTTTTCTGACTTATTGTGCTTACGTTGTACTTACGCCGAGAGAAAGAAAAAACTACTGTTGATAGTTAGAGCGTGATAATCTGTGCTGTTCCTTCGACTATAACAT
>NZ_JBEOPQ010000385.1:0-287 GCF_040310285.1 Pseudomonas sp. HY2-MNA-CIBAN-0224
GGTACATGGTGGGCTGCGCTATATTGCCTCAGGCGATTATAAAACGACTTTGCTTAGCGTGCGTGAACGTGAGCGCATGCTGAGTGAGGCTGGCGGTTTGGTCAACGAGATGCATTTCGTCATGCCGCATTATAAAGGCAAGTTCCCACCGCCATGGATATTTAATACTTTGCTTCGTGTCTACGATAGGCTCGCAGGCAAGCGCTATTTTACCTACTTTAAAAAGGACGCTTTTTTGCGTCTTAATCCTCATATCAAGCAAGATAAGTTTTTGGGGGCTAGCCAGT
>NZ_JBEOPQ010000386.1:0-287 GCF_040310285.1 Pseudomonas sp. HY2-MNA-CIBAN-0224
TATAAGCAGAATCAATATCAGTATCGGGTAATAAAATGGCAAATTCTTCGCCGCCAATTCGAGCCAATACATCGGCCTCGCGGATCTGGTCATGACATATATTGGCAACGCGCTTAATCACCTCATCACCCACTAAATGGCCATAAGTATCGTTGACCGCTTTAAACAAATCAATATCAATAATCATTAACGAAAAAGGTTGGAAATAGCGGCTAGCACGCAAAAACTCGTGTTCACAAAATGAGGTAAATGAGCGCCGATTGAATAAGCCGGTTAACGGATCAGTA
>NZ_JBEOPQ010000387.1:0-287 GCF_040310285.1 Pseudomonas sp. HY2-MNA-CIBAN-0224
GTATTACTCGCGATGAAAGCTTAATGACTAATCCTGCTGATGGACCCTGGTATTATCAGCAAATTGAGCTTGGCTATAACTACCGTATGACGGATATGCAAGCTGCTTTAGGTGTTTCTCAGATGCAGCGCCTAGATGAGTATGTTGCTAAACGTCTTGAGTTAGCTGAGCGTTATAATGAGTTGCTTAAAGACCTGCCTATTACATTACCCTGGCAACATGAAGATAGCTACTCCGGTCTGCATCTATATGTGATTCGTTTGCAATTAGATAAGATATCCAAAGCG
>NZ_JBEOPQ010000388.1:0-286 GCF_040310285.1 Pseudomonas sp. HY2-MNA-CIBAN-0224
CTACGTGACATGGTAAAAGATGTATTGCCTAACCGTTAATAGCGATTGGTCATAATAAATCGTTATTAGGCCACTCAGCAAAAAGCCCGTTTGACATAATTAATGTCAAACGGGCTTTTTTTATACTTCAGCTTATAAATTTGAGGACAGGCCTTAAGCTAACCGTCCTACTCACTTGCTGCGCCTAGTACGCTCGTTAAGCTTTCGAGCACGTGTTTAGAAGACACGGCTTGCTGCAAATCTAACAGCTTATCATGCGCCATCTGACGACGTGGCTCAGCCAAGG
>NZ_JBEOPQ010000389.1:0-285 GCF_040310285.1 Pseudomonas sp. HY2-MNA-CIBAN-0224
CACAGACGCGGGATGGAGCAGTCTGGTAGCTCGTCGGGCTCATAACCCGAAGGTCGTCGGTTCAAATCCGGCTCCCGCAACCAAACATCGAAAAAGGCTACTCGAAAGAGTGGCCTTTTTTGTGCGCGCTGGTTTTATACCCCAAACCCGTAGGAGCGAGCTTGCTCGCGATCTTTTGATCTTGATCTAAGAGCCCCCCCTCACCCTAGCCCTCTCCCGAAGGAGAGGGAACCGATTGGGGGATGCTGAAGATATTCGGTGGCCTGTTTGCTGCGCGACAGCGCG
>NZ_JBEOPQ010000390.1:0-285 GCF_040310285.1 Pseudomonas sp. HY2-MNA-CIBAN-0224
GTATTAATACGGCTATTTACTCACGCTCTGGTGGCTCGATGGGCATTGGTTTTGCTATCCCGACCGCCCTAGTTGAGCAAGTGATGAATGCTCTGATCAAAGATGGTAAGGTCAGTCGCGGCTGGCTAGGTATTGAGATACAGTCGCAGCTTCGGGATCCGACGCAGCTTGAAACCTCGACGGGTGTAGAAGTGCTAAATGTTATCGATAAAGGTCCAGCTGCCAAGAGTGGTCTGCGCGTTGGCGATATCATCCTGACGATTGATGGCGTTGAGATGACCGATG
>NZ_JBEOPQ010000391.1:0-285 GCF_040310285.1 Pseudomonas sp. HY2-MNA-CIBAN-0224
GATCAATATCGATTCTGCTTATTGAGATAAGGATTTTTTATGACTTACTGCGCCGCTATTCGTCTAAAAGACGCGATGGTTTTTGCGAGTGACACCCGTACCAACGCTGGCATTGACCATATCTCGACGTTTAGAAAACTCTACCAATACGGCGTTGAAGGCGAACGTTTTATGGTGCTACAGACCGCTGGCAGCCTTGCTACCTCACAAGCGGTCTTTAATAAGTTAAAAACCGATATCAACCTGCGTTCTGAGAGCAGCTTACATACCGTCGCGACACTGTTT
>NZ_JBEOPQ010000392.1:0-285 GCF_040310285.1 Pseudomonas sp. HY2-MNA-CIBAN-0224
TTTAATTAGAAAACACTTAACTAGAAAGTGCTTAATATTTTTTGAATTTAATAATAGCGTGTGATTTGCGCTGCTAAGAAGTCCCCTGCCACCTCATTGACTATCGTGCAGTCAACGACACCGCGCACACTGTTGGTATTCGGGTCAGTGCTGCCTTGCACCACAGAGTCGGCTTCATAAATATCATTATCATATTCAACGCCATTGTATTGATAAGCAGGCTGGTTTCTAAACTCAAAAAACGTCACTTGCGCAGCTTTTTGGTCATTGCCCAAACCCACACCA
>NZ_JBEOPQ010000393.1:0-284 GCF_040310285.1 Pseudomonas sp. HY2-MNA-CIBAN-0224
GGTCATGTTTATTGCGTTCATGTTAATTAATGGCAAGGTTTGTCGATAAAGCGAATGGTAGCCCATTCAAGTAAAAATGAAATGATAATCAGTCTCGTTTGGGATCTAACTGTCAATATTTGTTTTGTAAGCGCAGTGTCTCGTTAATTTGGGAGCCGAATCACTTTACGGCTAACGCAAATTAGCTAGGAGAGTGGCGCTGTGTGTTTCGATGCCTATATACCCAAGCCACTTCAACATGCGCGTTGCAGCGATCCCGAAGGACAAGGCGAGAAGCAACATGT
>NZ_JBEOPQ010000394.1:0-284 GCF_040310285.1 Pseudomonas sp. HY2-MNA-CIBAN-0224
GCGTTAGATAATGCATCAACGGCTCAGACGCACCAAAGAACAATAAATCAATGCCGATACCAGCAGAGAACAGCATCGCGGCCCACGCTAAAAAGGGAAACTGGGCTTTTTCGTGATCTTGACCAAGCTTGATATCGCCATACTTGGAGAAGCCAACAAATAACGCAAATATACTATAAGCAGCAACCACCAACATGTAATACCAGCCAAAGCTCTCTGATACCCATGCCATACTTGAGCTTAATAATGCCTCACTATAATCTGGAAACGCAATTGTCCAGATG
>NZ_JBEOPQ010000395.1:0-284 GCF_040310285.1 Pseudomonas sp. HY2-MNA-CIBAN-0224
CTTTATAGATTTTAAAAAAACAGATTCTAAAAAAACAGGTTCTGGAAAAGACGCTGATAAAGTAAAAAACCTGCGAGTGTCTGGCACTGTGCAATACAACCGTGGTCACAGCCTAGTCGATGCTGCCTTAAAAGGTCTGGGTATCGTGCAGCTACCTGAGTATTATGTGCAAAAACACTTAGCATCAGGTGCGTTGGTCAGCTTACTGGATAACTATAGAGAGCCTGAAGAAAGTATCTGGGCCGTCTATCCGCACAACCGTCATTTATCGCCAAAGATTCGGT
>NZ_JBEOPQ010000396.1:0-283 GCF_040310285.1 Pseudomonas sp. HY2-MNA-CIBAN-0224
GCACCAACTGCAACACAAATAACCCCAACAATCCAATGAGATTGAATAGCACAATGGCGAGCGCGTACTGTTTCCAATTCATACCAAAAGCAGGGTTGCCCTTGGTATCTTGACCGATCATACCTAGCGTCGTAAAAATACGGGATTCAAGCCGAGAAACAGGGGCTTGCATCCTTTGCAGCAGGTACCCTGATAGAAAATACCCTAAGGTAAATAGAACGATTAAATAAATAACCAGCTGTGAAAGCGCATATATGGTCATTAAAATGCCTCCGGTTTAATC
>NZ_JBEOPQ010000397.1:0-283 GCF_040310285.1 Pseudomonas sp. HY2-MNA-CIBAN-0224
GCTCTATAGGCATTTGCTTGCTCGGAATCGGGTGCAAATACTTGCTCAGCAAACACTTGATCGTACGGCACCACATGAACATGCACGCATGAATCTAATGGCATATCTCGGGTATATTCGAGACAAAGTACATGGACGTCGTAATTTAAATCGGCATAGGCCCGTGCCAAGGTCGTGACCATGCGCTCAGCACCGCGACCTTCAAGCGCCTTTAGTATCAGTAGAATAATGGGTTGCATCATAGCGATCTTAATATAATTGCCGTTGTTGTATAAATTCGTAT
>NZ_JBEOPQ010000398.1:0-283 GCF_040310285.1 Pseudomonas sp. HY2-MNA-CIBAN-0224
CTGTAAAGGCTGCCTCTGACGTCTATGCGCCTATTTCAGGTGAAGTCGTTGCCATCAATGAAGCACTAGAAGATGATCCAGAAATCATCAACTCTGACCCATACGGTGAAGGTTGGTTCTTTAGAATGAAGCCTGACAATATTGCTGATTACGAAGCATTGCTAACCGCTGATGAGTACGAAAACGAGCTGTAGTCAATCCACTATAAAAGTGTTACAGCGTTAACCTCGCTTGAAGTATGATCTATACATCTGCATTCGGTTGCCTTGTACCACTTTTAAAT
>NZ_JBEOPQ010000399.1:0-283 GCF_040310285.1 Pseudomonas sp. HY2-MNA-CIBAN-0224
GATCAAGCAGCGTAGCAAAGACAGCTAAGCTATTATTGCTGATCAATTCATACGTTCTGTCTTTTATAACCCTTTACGACCATTCAATTTATCACTATTTACGATGCCGATTATGCCAGATATGCCAAATAACGAATCAAACATTTATAGCCATACCCAGTCTTATGCGCATCTCATCACTGAGCGTCATGCGATGGTTAGGCCCAATACCCATCATCCGTATCAGCTGGGTGCAAGCCTTTATATGCCTGCTACTCGCCAAGATATCTGGCAAGTCATCAAG
>NZ_JBEOPQ010000400.1:0-283 GCF_040310285.1 Pseudomonas sp. HY2-MNA-CIBAN-0224
GTCTTTCGGGCCCATAAAGCCGGTAACGCGTAAGTCTTTACGTTGTTCGCCATCGCTATTAAACATTAACAAGGTGGGTAAACCTAATACGCCATAATGTTCTAAAAGAGTAATATCAATATCATCGCTGGCGGTCACGTCGGCTTGCAATAACACCATTTGACTCATGCGCGCTGCAACCTCGGCATTTTTAAAGGTAATGGCTTCAAATTCTTTACAGGCCACACACCAGTCGGCATATAAATCTAACATCACTGTTTTACCGCTAATACTGGCTTTATCC
>NZ_JBEOPQ010000401.1:0-283 GCF_040310285.1 Pseudomonas sp. HY2-MNA-CIBAN-0224
GCTTTAATACTGTTAACTAAATTTTCTTTTAATATAATCGTTTATATCGAAAAATTTATTGAATAAGAGCATTCTACTAAAATATCTGTTCATAAAAAATTTAACTATCTTTTCAGATTTAGTATTTTGAAAGTTCTCTAAACGATCTTTGTTCATCCAGTATTTAATAACGTTACAGAAATCTTTTGTATAACCATCTCCATAAAACTCTGAATAGAGCGACTTTTCCCACCAATCTCTATGAGCAACAACCCACCCTTCAAAATCTATCTCTTTATTTAAT